>QCTY01000005.1:0-41901 GCA_003208975.1 Synechococcus sp. AG-676-F02 | reverse complement strand
ATTGTTTTATTTATTTTAGCGTTTCTCTTTGTGTTGGTATTGCCTAAGTTTAAAAGCCTTGAAGAGTTTATGGTTGATGAATGTAAATATTGGACAAGCCAAGGTAGTCTGCATTCATCTGCCCCTGGAAATTTTATTGAAGGAGAGGGATGTTATTCAGCTAGCCCAGATTGTAGCCTCAAAGAAAAGAAATATATGGACAATATTCGCAAAAAAATTCAATGAGGTTTTGAATAATAGTACCTTATGAATCCCGATTGATTCGCAATATTCTTGCTGCCGCCTATGGCTTAAACTTAAGACTGCTGATTATTTATACATCCTGAGCTTCTTGCGGAAAGTGCCAATATCTTTGCCCACACTAAATGCGGATAATCAATATTCAAATGATGGCAGCTTGATTTAAGGAGTTGCGAGATAAATACCTATTGAAATCAGAAAACCCAAACATGCCCAAGCTATAGATAGCCAATAGTATTTTGGCTGTTTATCCTTGTTAACCATGGCCAATCCTTTGTCCTTTCTAAGAATACGTATTTTGCCATCTTCTCTAACTGCATCTATAATCGTCCTCAAAAATATGGCTGCAGGAATTAGCAATAGGAGCCTACGCCAATCCGCATCTCCAATAATTATCACAATAAATAGTTTGAGTAAAATTAGAGAAATATAAATACGTGCATAAATCTTCCACATTCCATCCTTGAACGTGTCCTTGGGTTCTGGAAGTGGAAGAATTTTTCCGTATTCAGCCATTTGAATGCCCTCCGACTGCCATCTAATCACTCTAAAAGCGTCCCAAACAGGGTTGAAACCATCTATGTGATGGATTGTTCATTCAACCTTTTACAAACTCCTTGTAGAAGCTTGTCTCATAAAAGTGACAGAAATCTCTGAAGCATTATATCGATAGTAGATAGTACAGGGACGAAAAACGCCCCTTAGGTGGATGGTCCTTTTACACCTGTTTATTATTTTGCTGGCCTAGTGCCTGATTCTTTCTGCAACTCAGGATGGATCTAGATCAGGTGTCAGCTGAAACCACGACACTGGGACGCAGGTAGGACAAACTACAGCCATCACATTCTCAATAGAGGGGGATAGGGGGTAGGTAGTGGTCCTGATGGTCCTACAGCAGCCAGGCAGGCAAGGTAATCACGCAAAACTCCAATGCCGCAGTAGATCTAAGCCATTTTGTATATGCAACAGTCCTAGGTGGATTGTCGCTAGGTCCATCCTGATTCCTGCACCCAATCAGGCAATAGGTCCAGAGTTACAGCGCTCTCAAAAGCACAGATTGTTGACAATCATCTCCCTTGAGTTTTTCTCCTATCTGTCGCAATTTTACCTCTCAAAAGTTCCTTTGTTCTGAAATAAGCAGAGCCAAAATAGTGCAAATACTTCAATGCTCTCATGAAAAGTGAACCATAAATAGCTTCATCTTTTAGACGACAACTTTCATCAACATTTCAGCTCTGGTGGATACACCATCTGGGCCGACGACAGCTGCCATGGTGGCTACTTCAAAGATCACCGGAGAGGTGACGCCAGTCGCTCAGCCTGGGGGAGGACAAGGCAAGAGTCAGCAGCGCCAAAGCGTCAGACCCACTGCCGATAAGGCGACAGACTGGGGCAGCTAGAAACGTTCCGGGCTGTGACTACATCAGTGACTACACCAGTGACTACATCAGGGTCAGGTCATCGCCGAGGCCAGTTGCAGCAAGGAAAGTTGAAGTTTAGTTTCAATGCGAGCCGAATCGTCCCAACCTTGATGTTTCGCACCTGTAATCGCTTTTTGTTCGGCGCCACGGTCGGACTTGCGGCACTGGTCAGTGGATGTGCCTCCATGGATGGTGCCTCGGTCTCCCGTCTTGACCTGGTGAAACAGCGGGGTGAGCTGCTCTGCGGTGTCAGCGGCAAGATTCCCGGATTCAGTTTCCTCAGTGCTGAGGGGACCTACACCGGTCTGGATGTGGACATCTGCAGGGCGATGGCCGCCGCATTTATCGGCGATGCCGAGAAGGTGCAATACCGACCGCTCACCGCTCCAGAACGCTTCACAGCGCTTCGATCCGGCGAGATCGATCTGCTCTCTCGAAACACCACATGGACCCTCAGTCGCGATTCAGCCGGCGGGAACGGCCTCAGCTTCGGGCCGGTCGTTTTTCATGACGGTCAGGGGTTGTTGGTGCCTGAAGCCGCCGGGATCCGTTCGCTGAATGATCTGAGTGGCAAGGCCATCTGCGTGGGGTCTGGCACGACCACCGAGCAGAACCTGAATGACACATTTGCCGCTGAAGGCATTCCCTATACGCCGATCAAATATCAGGATCTGAATCAGGTTGTCGGTGGCTATCTGCAGGGACGCTGTGCGGCGATGACCTCCGATCGCTCCCAGCTCGCGTCGGCCCGCTCTGGCTTTGCAGATCCTGAGAAGCATGTGATCCTCGCGGACCGGCTGAGCAAAGAGCCTCTGGCTCCTGCGGTTGTTGGGGGAGATCAGACCATGGCCGATGCGATGACCTGGGTGGTGCTGGCCCTGATCGAAGCGGAGGAGCGGGGGATCACCCAGGCCAATGTGGACGCGATGGTTGAGCAGGCTGAGGCTGATGCCAGCCAAACAGCCCTCAGACGCTTCCTCGGCATCGATGGTGGCCTCGGCAGCAAGCTCGGCCTTCCCGATGACTTTGTCGTTCAGGTCATCCGTGCCACCGGGAACTACGGCGAGATCTATAACCGCCATCTCGGACCCGCCACACCCGTCGCCATTCCCCGTGGGGCGAACCGTCTGGCGGAGGACGGTGGCCTGATGATCGCGCCACCCTTCACCTGATGCGGCGACGCTCTTTGCTCCTCCAGGTTGGCGTTGCCGCGCTGTTGCTGGCCCTGCTGGCACTGTTGGTGAACAACCTGGCGGTGAACCTGCTGCGCACAGGGCTTGGTCTGGATTTCGGCTGGTTGGGGCGCCCGTCAGGCTTTGCCCTGGCGGAGAGCGCTCTTCCTTATTCTCCCTCTGACAGCTATCTCTGGGCGCTCACCATTGGTTGGCTCAACAGCCTCAAGGTGATTGCAGCCGGTTTGGTGCTGGCCACGCTGCTGGGGGTGGCAGCAGGGGCGGCCCGCAGCAGCAGCAACCGCCTGTTGCGCAGCCTTGCCGGCGGCTACGTCGCCGTGATTCGGCAGGTTCCCCTTCTGCTGCAGTTGTTGTTCTGGTATTTCGTGGCCTTCCTTGCCCTGCCTGAAACCCCGATCGGTGGCCTCATTCAGTTGTCCAATCAGGGCATCTCACTGCTGGGGATGCCCCTCAGCGTTGAGTTCTGCGCGGTGCTCACAGGGCTCACCGTGTTCACCGGGGCTTCGATTGCAGAGATCGTTCGGGGGGGGGGTCAACGCTGTTCCCCGCGGACAGTGGGAGGCTTTTCGCAGTCTTGGTCTGAGCGAAGGCCTCGGCTTGCGCCGGATCGTTCTTCCCCAGGCCCTGCCTGCGATCCTGCCGGCGTTGACCAGTCAGTACCTCAACCTGGCCAAGAACAGCACCCTCGCCATCGCCGTGGGATATGCGGATCTTTACGCCGTTAGCGATACCACCATCACCCAGACAGGCCGTGCCATTGAGGGCTTTCTGCTGCTGTTGATCAGCTTCCTGCTGCTGAACCTGTTGATCAGTGGCGGGATGGCTGGCATCAACGCCACCGTGCTGGGTCGCATGCGGAGGAGTCGCTGATGAATCGTTGGCTCAACCGTTCCGTCACTTTTGTGCTGATGGCGCTGATCGGCTGGAGCGTGTGGTCGGTGTTGCACTGGCTGCTGCTGGCCGCAGACTGGCGAGTGGTGGTCTCCAATCTGCCGCTTTATGTGGTGGGGAGTTATCCGGTGGATCAGCGCTGGCGACCTCTGCTGTGGATGGTCGCCCTTGTGGTGCTGATCGGTTTCACCTTGCTCGGACCTCGGCGGGGGCCCTTGCAGCGCTGGTTGCCGTTGATCTGGCTCGCCATGGCTCCTCTCGGCCTCTGGCTGGTGGCCGGTGGACTGGTGCTTGAACCGGTGAGCACGCGCGACTGGGGCGGTTTCACCCTCACCCTTCTGCTGACCTTCGGCAGCGGATTGCTGGCCCTGCCCATTGGGGTTTTGCTGGCCCTGGGGCGCCGCAGTCGACTTCCGGTGCTGCGGCTGAGCAGTACGGCTTACATCGAGCTGATGCGGGCGGTGCCTTTGATCGCTGTGCTGTTCTTCGGTCAGCTGCTCATCCCCCTTTTCCTTCCCCCGGGACTGGAGATCAACCGGGTCTTGCGAGCTGTGCTGGCCTTTGCCTTTTTCGCGGCGGCCTACATCGCTGAGGATGTTCGCGGCGGGTTGCAGGCCATCCCGCCCACGCAGGGGGAGGCGGCCGCGGTGTTGGGCCTGTCGGAGTGGCAAAGCCTTCAGCTGGTGGTGTTGCCGCAGGCCCTGCGCATTGCCCTGCCATCGCTCACCAATCAAGCGGTTGGTCTGTTGCAGAACACCAGCCTCATGGCGATTCTCGGCTTGGTGGAACTGCTTGGCATCAGTCGCAGCCTGCTGGCCAATCCGGTCTTCATCGGCCGCTTTCTTGAGGTCTACCTCTGGTTGGCTGCGGTTTACTGGCTGGCATGCACGGCCATGGCCTTGCTGGCCCGCCACCTGGAGCTTCGGCTCGACCCTCTCCGATCCGACCGATGACCGTCGCTATCCGCGCCACCGATCTGGTGAAGAGCTACACCCCGGGATCGCGTGCTCTCGATGGGGTCAGCCTTGAGGTGGCCAGCGGGGAAGTGCTGGTGGTGATGGGGCCTTCCGGATCGGGGAAAAGCACCCTGATCCGCACGTTTAACGGTCTGGAAAACCTCGACGGCGGTGAGTTGGATGTGCTGGGTGTTCGCTTGGATGCAGCCCATGAGGAGCGGCCGGTCCGCGAGATCCGGCGCCGCGTCGGCATGGTTTTTCAGCAGTTCAACCTCTTTCCTCATCTTTCAATCCTCGACAACATCACCCTGGCGCCGGTGAAGGTGCAGAAACGACCCAAAGCGAAGGCTGAGCAGCGGGCCATCGAGCTGCTCGATCAGATGGGTATCCGAGAGCAGGCGCACAAGTTTCCCGCGCAGCTGAGCGGCGGCCAGCAGCAACGGGTGGCGATCGCCCGCGCCCTGGCTCTGGATCCTGAGGTGATGTTGTTCGACGAACCCACCAGTGCCCTCGATCCCGAGCGGGTAAAGGAGGTGCTCGATGCCATGCGTCAACTGGCCAGAGACGGCATGACCATGGTGGTTGTGACCCATGAGCTCGGTTTTGCCAGGGAGGTGGCTGACCGTGTGATGTTCATGGATCAGGGGCAGGTGGTAGAAACGTCAGATCCAGCCAGCTTCTTCACCAACGCCCGTGAAGAGCGCAGTCGACGTTTCCTCAGCCAGATGGTCTGATGCCTCAGGTCGCTGTCACTCTGTTCCCGGCCCTGCCCCAGGCCTCACTGGAGGATCTGCTACGGGTGCTGCTGGTGCTCGGTTTGATCGCGGCACCTTTTGTGATCACTGATCAATGGCGCCGACGCCGTGTGCGTCGCTTCATGGCTCAGGTCCGGCAGCGGGATCAGAACAAGCCTTGATCGTGTAGTCGATCCGGTCGTCATCGGAGCAGCAGAAATCGCCGTAGTACGTCTCTAACGCGTCATAGGCAGCGTCGTAGCTGTTGAACTGCTGTCTGGTGAGTTGGTCGCTGCCGCCATCGCTTCGAACGATCCGATGAGGTCTGGTCTGTGGCGATGCACGCATTGCCTGGCATCTCCTGATGGTGATTAGCGTTGATTCTGCAATGGGAGTTTGGCCATGCTGAGCTTCCTGCTGGAGCTGGTCCCTTCCCTGCTGGTCGGGTTCTGGCTGGGGGGGCAGCAACCCGAGTTGTCGACGCGTCTCGCGCGGCCGTTGGTTCGTTTCGGCGTGCCGTTGAGCGTGATGGGATTGCTGCTGCGCGGTGGCTTGACGAGCGCCGTTCTGAAGGCCGCCTTTGTGGCGCCTGTGGTGGTGAGTCTCTGGTTGGTGTTGGTTTCAATCCAATCCGCGGGCAATCCCTACCGCTCTTCGGCATTGCGGTTGGGCAGCTGCGTTGGCAACACGGCCTATGTGGGTGTCCCTCTGGCGCTTGCATTCCTTCCGGAGACAGCCCTGCCGATCACCATCGGCTACGACATCGGGGCCACGTTGTTCACCTGGAGCGTGGGTGCGGTGATGCTGGCCGGTGGTTCCTTGCAGTCCAGTTCTCTGCTTCAGGGGGCCGCGCAGGGGCTGTTGCTCAGTCCTGCCAGTCGTGGCCTGCTAGGAGCTCTGCTGGTGCAGTGGACCCCGTGGAACGAGAGCCTCGCTGATGCGCTGTGGTGGCCCTCAAGGCTGGTGTTGATCCTGGCTTTGTTTGTGGTGGGGTTGCGGCTTGGTGCGTTGTTCCGGGATCGGCGCATCCCTGGTCTGCTGAACCCCGGACTGAGGGAAGCTCTGGTGGGAAAACTTCTGCTCTTCCCCCTGCTGCTGATGGTTCTCGGTTTGCTGTTGCGTTGGGACCCCTTGATGATCAAGGCCATGGCTTTGCAGGGTGCCACCCCAACCGCTATCTCAGTGCTTTTGCTCTCGGAGTCGGCGGACAGGGAGCAGGGAGATGCAGCGAGTTTGGTTTTCTGGAGCACGGTGCTGGCCCTGATCACGGCTCCCCTTTGGGGACAGGGGTTGGCGTTGCTGGTGCATTGATGGCCGGGGATTGGCTTTAGTTAGTGCTCTGTCTCTGGCGGGAATGCTGGTGAACATCGTTTTCCAGATGATGGGATATCACTTGCTGGACCGTATTCCTGCGATGTTCCTTGGCCTCTGAACGGTTGGGTCAAGAGATCTGAAACCGGCGAAACGTGAGGTTGAGGCGCATTGTGCGGATCTTCTTGCGTTGCGGAATGCAGTGCTGCCAGCTCTGCTGACAGCCCGATTGCATGATCAGCAGATCACCATCAGCCAGGCTCAAGGATGCTTTGTTGCCCGTCTCGTGGCGATGACGCAGCTGAAAATCGCGACTGGCCCCGAAAGAGAGAGATGCGATCGGAGAGCTTTGATCGATTTCAGGTTCATCGTCGGCGTGCCATCCCATCCGATCGCCGCCATCGCGATACAGATTCAGCAAGCAACCGTTGAAGTTGCAGGAGCAGACCTGTTTCACCTCCTTCAGCAATGGGACGAACCAGTCTGGCCAGCCTGATCCGGTGTGTTGTGTTCCGCTGTAGCGGTAGCGCACGCCAGTTTCCGCCAGAAAAGCTGTGAGGCGCGGCACCGGGTGCTGGCGTCCATAAACCCTCACCATCGGTTGCTGCCAGCCAACAGAGTCCGACAGCTGGTTGCGCCAGAAGGCTGCAGCATCCGGTTTGACCCAGCCTCGGATCAATGTCCACGGTTGAACAGGTGCCCGGTGCTGCGTTTGTTCGCTGCTCAGCTCCATGGCCTCCCAGCTGCCGATCGATCGTTACGTTGGCTGAACGGGAGAACTCCATCAGAAAGGACGGCTGAAGCGAACGATCCAACGCAAGCCATCAGGGATCTACATGGCGATGAGCTCAGCGGACGGTAAGCGTTACGACAAGAGCCTTGAGACGAAGGACGAGCTAACTGCCACCAAGAGGGCAGCACAGGCTGTGAAGGAGCTACAAGCCCAAGCCAAGGCCATTGCCAACTCCGCTGTTCAATCCAAGTGCGATGCAGACACAGAAGGCATTGAGTGGATCATCCCAACGCTTCCAGACGGGAGCAACGACTATGCAAACGCAACCAGCAAGACAGTCACCTGGGGTGAGATAGCAGCCAGCGATGACCTGATTAAGAGAACCGACTGGCAGGACCTACTCAAAGAGGCTTTAAGGGTCCGTAAGCAGAACAAAGGCGAGACCTACAGCCCTGGATAATTCGAGGGTGTTGAGAGGTCTATTAAGTTCTGCCCCTTAGAGCCAAAGGAAGCGACACCACCTCTGATCAGGAAGTGGCTCGGTGAGATGGAAGAGATGGGGATGGGCGCCAGAACAAAGGTTGAACTGCAGCTACCTGCGATCACTCATCAAGATCTCAATCAACTCAGGGCTGCTGTCTCATCAGATGGTCAATCTTTTCTCCCTTGTGGACTTCAGCACCGATCAGGTAAAGAACACCCCGCTCTTCTAAGAGCTTGATTACAAAGCCCTGGGGAAGCTGCTCCCATCACTGCCTAAGCCTCAAAGTCTGGCGATGTTGGTGTAAGCAATTAATGGCACCTACTGTAGCGAGTTCTACAGAAGGAATGCAGATGACTTTGATCTAGAGAAGGAATCTTTGTCGATACAGTATGAGCCTGGTAAGGGGAAAGCGGTGAAGAACAAGCACAGCATCAGAGTTATCCCTCTGTCTCAGTTTTTGGTGGAAGAGTTAAAGGATTTTGACTTCAAATGGCACACCATCGACCCAATCAACAGGAAGGTCAAGAGAATAAATAAAGAGCTATCTACCCACTCATTTAGGCATGGAATGATCAGGGTTAATAGAGACCTCGGTGATGATGCTGATGCAATGGAGGTCTACACCGGACACAGACTGGCAAGGATGAAAGCGACTTATGGTGATGGCTATTCAGTGGAAAGGCTGCGTGAAGTAGCAGCACCTTGCTGGAAACAGATACAGACTTGGCTATTTAATTAAATTAGGTAGGCGTCAGCCCGTCGCCAGAGCTAATTAAACCGAAGACTCTTTTCTCAGGCACCTCTCAGCCAAGCTGAAGGGAAGACAAATGTTAAAGCCAAACATCCAAGAGAAGATTGATGGAGAAACTTGATGACACATGAGAGCAGTTGTGGCTATCTCAGTTTGCACTTTGGCACTATTTGCAGAGCATCGGATAAGTGCTCAGGACATGAAAGGGCGTCAAACCCACCAGCCATCACAAGAGGTTTTCCCAAGAACTATTTCTCAGAATCAACAACACTTACGAACATACGCCCCATTGGCTTTCTTTTAGAACGGCCCATTGTTGCGGCATGTACTAACCATATCAAACTCTAAAGCTAATCATGAATAACAAAGACAAATCAACAGAGTCCTACCCATGCTTCGGCGCACACTTTCTGGTAACACATGCGATGGGATGTCAACGAGGGCACTTCCAATGGTTCTATGCCGACGGAAGGCAGATGGGACAGAAGAATGCATAGCTTTTGATGGAGCCAGCTGGTGAAATGAATGAAAAAGGAATTCAAAGTTAACAAGTAAGGCACCTGCCAAAGACATTGATCCTCCTCCTCTTTTCCTTATTCCTGCTGCTTGGAATACGATGTATTACGGGATCCATGCAGAGAGTACTGATGTTGCCTAATAAAGCCAAAACAAGCAAGCGCATTGCCACTTACGGTGGTGAAACTACTAAGTTTGTATGTTCTGAGTGCGGCTGTACTTCCTATGAGACTGGCCAAATTCGCGTCTCTGGCGGTTTTTGGAGTAGCTTCTTTGATGTAGGGAATAAGCGCTATAACGCCGTCTCGTGTACTAAGTGTGGTTTCACCAAGTTCTGCAAGAGAACAGTGTCCGGAATTCAAATAGCTTTTGATTTTCTGGGTGGTAACTAATCAACAACACATGCATTTCGTGAGTAAAGACTAGAAGCCTGCAATCCTGCTCTGTGTGCTTCCGTGTCAAGCGAAAGGGAAGCCCTAGGCGTACTTTGGCCTCTGACTATTTGTAGGCTTGTTTTAGACGATTTTGGAGGAATTTGTCATCTGATGCTTCACTCTTTCTCACATTTTGGCTTCGTTCTTGCCTTTAGTCGGCATCACTCACCCAACTCAGGCCACCTCACTAGGCACTTGCTGTAGTTAATGTCTCTGCGTTCAATCTCGATGTTCTGATCACCATCCAAGAAGGCTTGGCAGGCCTCGAAATACGTGTAGTTGACGTAAGTCTCAGCACCACACCCATACTGAGCTTTGGCAGTCGAAGTCATCAATGCGACCATGAAGCCCAGCAAAGCAAAAGAGCGTGACCACATGGGGGATTGCTCGTAACCACTCCAACATTCTGAGTGGACGTGATCGGCATGTCAGAAAGTAATTTACCCTCAACTCAGCCCTAGATCACCCTGGCGGTCAGGCTTCAAACAACTGACACGGGACGTGGGACTTGATTCAGTGCTTGGAGAAGCGTTGATGTGTCATTCCCTGGGCAAGTTGGAAGAGATCTACGATGACGACTTCAGTGATGACCGCTTACTCGAAGGAGCGGAGAAGGTATGGCGAAAGATCGAAAGATCGAGAGATGGAGCAAGGGCTGGACAGACGTCGAAACTGCTCTAAAAAATACTTAGTAACAATACGAACCTTTGAAAAACTGGATCGTTCGCCCTATTCGTGCTGTTGTCTTCGCTGATGAGAAGGCCTTTCTTTGGATCAAGAACGAACTGGGTCTCACCGAATATCAGATGGCAGCACTGGTCTGGGTGAAGGGGCTAGTCATTGGCTTACTTCTTGGCTGGTGGTTGCTTTGATCCCTCAGCGCTTCAACTTCTCAAGCAATCCCCATCATTGGAGCAAGCCATTCGGCATGAAGCGCTGAGAGGACGGACATGTCGAAAGCATGAACAGCAGGGTTGGTCTTGTCCGCCACCCACAAAAGCCCGAAAGGAGCGTTCAGTGCGATTTGCATTCGCCAGCGCCAGGTCACTACCTTCCAGATCTTCTGAAGGATCGGGTTGTGCATCAGGCCTGGTTCAAGACTGCCTGTATCGGCCATGAACCTTTGAAGAATGGGGTTCTTCATCAGGACTGAACTTCCTTCTTCTGCTCTGTCGTGTCAGAAATGGCTTCCTTGTGTCTAGAGCAGCTATCGCCGAAAGCTGGGGCTGAGATCAGCAGAGTTGCGCAGAGAAGGGTGGTGATGCGGAGCATCGTTGGTATCGCATTTGGAAGAGATTGTGGCGCGAACTCTCAACTGGTTGCGAATCCTTAGAAATACAAGCCCCCAAAGAAGCCTTGCGGATCAAAACGGATCGTCTTGTTCCGGTGGATCAGGCTCAACATTTAGATCAAGCCACCGCTCAAGGTCCTTTGCCTCAGGTTGTGGCTCAGGAGTTCAACCCAATCCCTGACTGGTGACCAGTGGATGGTTGAACGAGCCGTTCGGGTGGCCCGCTGGTGACGACCCATGAAGCCCTTGTTCGAGCTGTCGCGATCTCTCATACATTCTTTCCATGGGAGCTCGAATCACCAAGGACGAATTCCTCAAGCGCGCGGAGCAGCGCTTTGGTGATCAGTACGACTACAGCGAGATCGTCTGGCGCAGCTTCAAAAGCCCGGTGAAGATCCGCTGCAAGCAACATCCCGTTCAGCTGATCACCATCACCCCCGAGAAGCATCTCCAGACCCTTGGGGGCTGCCGCCATTGTTTGCGGGAACGCCGCATCGCGGCTTTGGAACGGGAACTCAATCGCAAATCAGCTCCCACGCGGTTGCAGGATCAGCCCGCCAAGCTCACGCGCTGATAACAGAACCACAACCACTGCTGGAACAGCAGGTTGCGATGTGAACGCCAGCTTGTCTTGGGGTTGCCTGCATTGAAATTCTCCGGTGGTGGAACATCTCCACGGGCCTTGTCCCGTTCCATCTCACCCACGATGCGTCCAACGTTGTATTCCGGATGGCCTAGATGCATCAGCTGCCGCTGGTCGGGGGTTTCAAAAATGCTGTAGCCCACCTGTTCGCCATGGGCGAGCAGGCGGAGTCGTCCCTGGCGCTGGGCTGATTCCATTGCGGCATCGGGGAGGCCTGCATGTCGGCTCTGCGGGCAGTGAAAGCGGTCATCCTGGGTGCCCATCAGCGGGTGGCCCGGCACCAGGCTCCGCATGGGGTAAACCCCAAACAGCTTGCGATCAAAGGAATGTTTGTCGACGCCGGCGAGATAGGCCAGGGCAAAGCCCGCCCAGCACAGGCCAAGGGTGCTGGCACAGATTGTTCTGGCTTCTTCGATCACCTGCACCAGTTCCTTCCAGTACTTCACCTGCTCAAACGGCAGATGTTCCACCGGAGCACCGGTGATGATCAATCCATCGATGGGGCCCTGAGCCAGGGCCTCCTCCCAGCTGACGTACAGATTGTTCAGGTGCTCCTGATCCCAGCTTTTGTAGGCGTGGGTGTTGAGGCGTATCCAGACCGGTTCGATCTGAAGAACCGACAGGCCAAGGGGGTGCAGCAGGTTGAATTCGTACTGCTTCCCCAGCGGCATGATGTTGAGAATGCCGATGCGCAATGGCCGGATGTCCTGGCGTTCGGCCTGTTTGGGCTCGATCCAGGAGATCCGGTTGCGTTCGACGGCACCGATCTTGTGGTAGTTGCGGGGGAGGATCAGTGCCATCGCTCTCCTGGGTGGATCAGGCGAGGGCCTGCTCGAAGTCGGCCTTGATGTCGTCGATGTGTTCGAGACCCACCGACACCCGAACCATCGTCGGGGTGACCCCTGCCGAGGCCTGTTCGTCCTCACTCAGTTGCTGGTGTGTGGTTGATGCCGGATGGATCACCAGCGTCTTGGCATCACCCACGTTGGCCAGATGGCTGGCAAGTTTGAGGCTGTCGATAAAGCGCACGGCATCGTCATAACCACCCTTGAGCGAGAACATCAGCATGCAGCCCATGCCACGGCCTGTGAGGTTCTTCTTCGCTGCAGCGTTGTAGGGGTCACCCTCCAGGCCCGGATAGCTCACACTCTCCACCTTGGGATGCTCATCCAGCCAGGTGGCCAAGGCCATGGCGTTCTCGGTGTGACGCTCCACCCGCAGGCTGAGGGTCTCCAGCCCCTGAAGCAGTAGGAAACTGTTGAACGGGCTTACCGCCGGCCCCCAGTCCCGCAGGCCTTCAACCCTTGCTCTCAGAGCAAAGGCGATGTTGCGGTCGTCCGGCAGCCCCAGCATCTTGCAGATGTCACTTCCGAAGCCGAACGCATCCCAGTGCACAAGCCCGTGATAGGCGGCGCTGGGCTGGCTCATTAACGGAAACTTGCCATTGCCCCAGTTGAACGTGCCGGCATCAACAATCACTCCGCCGAGACTGGTGCCGTGGCCTCCAATCCACTTGGTGGCACTCTCCACGATCACATCAGCACCATGTTCGATCGGCCGCATCAGGGCACCGCAGGCGCCGAGGGTGTTGTCAACAATCAGTGGAATGCCGTTCTGCTTTGCCAGAGCCGAGAGCTTTTCAAAATCGGGGATGTTGAAGCGGGGGTTGCCCATCGCCTCCACGTAGATGCCCTTCGTTTTGTCGTCAATCTGCGCTGCAAAGCTGTCAACTTCATCGCCATCGGCGAAACGAACGTCGATACCCAGGCGCGGAAACTGAACCTTGAACTGGTTGTAGGTGCCGCCGTACAGGTACGACGTTGAAACGAAGTTGTCTCCGGCCTGCATGCAGTTCGTGATCGCCAGGAACTGAGCCGACTGCCCAGAGGCTGTGGCGAGGGCAGCGACGCCGCCCTCCAGAGCCGCCACGCGCTTCTCGAACACATCCGTCGTCGGATTCATCAGGCGGGTGTAGATGTTCCCGAACTCCTTCAGGCCGAACAGGTTCGCGCCGTGTTCCGCATCGTTGAATACGTACGAGCTGGTCTGATAGATCGGAACCGCTCGTGCATTTGTCGCCGGATCAGGGGACTGACCGGCGTGTAATTGAAGGGTCTCGAAATGTTGGGACATCGGGCGGAAAAGGAACGCCTGTGTTCCTGTTCTAGTCGTGGGAGAGCTCTGGTTTGTCGGTGTCGCTCAGGGAAGGGAAATTGCTGCGAATCAGGTCATGGATGGCCGTATGGGCTTCGTGGCGAAATCCCTCCACCGCTTCGGCATTGAGCAGCGGGTAGGTGCGGTCGCTGGAGTCAACATCCCGGAGATGCTTCCAGCGGTTGCTCGGTTCCTGTTCCTTGAGGCTGATCAAGGGGGCTTGGAAGTCGTACGCCTTGGTCGTCCCCATGGCAGCAACCTGGGAGGCCAGCGTTTCGCGCACCGGGGCCAGTGCTTTGGCCTTGAGGGTGTCCGGCAACCCCAGCACCGGCTCGTAGTGACCCAGGATTCGCAGTTCCGTTTCCAGCATCACCGGCCAGGCGCCGCGCATGCCCTCCGTTAGCCCCATCTCGGATTCGGCGCTGAGCATGGCATCGCAGTGGAAGCGCAGCCAGCGGTAGTAGGTCTTGTCTTGAATCGATTTCTTGGCGGATGCCCGGCCGCTGAGGATGGCTGGGAGGGCCTTCTCCGCTTTGCGCAGGAACAGGCGATCCTCCCGTTCGAGATTCATCGCACCCCAACGCTGGCGGTACTCCCACAGTTCGATGTAGCGGGCCACATCGGGGGCGGACCAGCCCAGCTCCTTGAGTTCTTCGCCGCGATGGGAGGTTTCCTTGGACACCCGCTGCACAATTCACGCGTATAAACAGCGTAAGGGCTCATGCTCTGCCGATCATTGCGGTGGACGGCTTTGGGGATGACGTTTCAGGTAGTCCTGCACTGGAATGGACCGTTGTTGCGCGTAGCCCACCGGTAACCAAAGATCGCCGACAGCCGAGTTGTAGTGAATCTCCCAGTGATAGAGGCCTGTGTAGGCCCGAGGGTCCTCCTTCATCAGCGAGGCATACAGCATCACGGCACGGCCGTAGTAATCGCTGTTGTTGTATCCCCAGAGTCCCTGGCGGATGTCCTGCAAACCGCCGCGACGCACCAGATACCGAGCCGCTGCCTGGATGGCGTCATGGGGGTCGCGGATGTCGCCCTCACCGACACCGGCCTGCGCCCAGGTTGTGGGCAGGAACTGCATGGGGCCCTGGGCGTTGGCGACTGAGACGCCGTCGATGCGCCCCATCCCCGTTTCCACAAGGTTGACGGCTGCAAGCACCTCCCAGGCGATGCCGGTGGCAGCTTCGGCCTTGCGGTAGTGATGCAGAAGCTGTTCAGCGGGTTCGGGCTGGATGATCCGCCAGGCCGGCAGGGTGGACGGCCCCCTGCGTCGCGCCATGGTGAGGAATTCCCGGCGCGCTGCGAGATGGCGTTCCGCCACGCTCCGCCATCGCTGCGGCAGAGCAGCCACAACGGCGGCGGACCGTGTGGGTTGCGCCGACAGCACCCTGTAGATCACCTGCTGCTGATGGCCAAGATCCGGCAGCAGGCCTGGCGCCGTGGAGGGCTCCCGCAGGGCTGTTTCGACGCTGGCCAGCAGTTCAGCTGTGGCGACATCATCAGCCGGAACCCTGGGATAACGGCGTTCTGGAGCAGCAGCAGCAGCCGGCAGCAGCGGGGAGATCTTGGACGTTTCGGCTGGGATGGCTGCCGTGTTGATGGCTGATCGATGGATGGCCAACGCGCTGAGGCTTGCCGCCCCCAGGACGATGCCGCTGACCAGGGCGAAGCGATGCCGCATGGCTCAATCGCGGACCTGGATCGACCTTACCGATCCAACTCAGCTTTTCAAAAAAGCACTGCGCTGATGAAAGTCGGCGCGATCGCTGGGATGGCTGATGGCCCAGTAACTCAGTCCTTTATCTCCGCGGTCCAGAACGGCGGTCATGGCGATGTCGGGACAAATGCCTTGGGGCCACCATGGGCTGAGGTCGAGGCTGGCCTCAAGACCCAACTGGTGCTGCGAGCGGCGGAGATGAACCAACGGGGGGGCAGGTTGGCTCTGTTCCGCCTGGCCGCTGCGGTAGTCGCTGAAGCGATAGACAGCCCAGTTGCCATTGGCGGCCAGATTGATTTCCCAGTAGCGCGATTCACCCGGAAGGCCAAGAAAAGCTTCAAAGCAGGTGCTTGTCCAAAGGCCATCGCGGCACACCCCGTTGTGTTGTTCACCGTCGATCAATGGCTGCGGCAAAACAAGCTCTGTGAGCCTGTCACGGCTCAGAACCTCAAAGTTGAGGGTCAGCGCGCCGGAGATCAACCAGGAGAGGCTGGCGTTCACCTGGTATCCCTCGGCCAGGGATGGTTCAAAAGGCACCAGCCGGATCCTCTGCTGCAGCGTTGCTGCGGGTCTCGGCATGGCCTCAACCGGCTCGGCGTTTCACGATGGCCTTGATTTCAGGCAACTGTTGCTCGATCTGTTCGGTGAGTCGGAACTGCACTGCAGCACGTTGGAGGTTGTGATCCGGCCTGTCGGTACGGAAGTAGAGGTTCCCCTCAAGGTGGTCGGTGAGAAAACGCAGACCGAGCTCAAAGGGAATCAAGCGAATGCAGTCCGGCACATAGTGCTGATCCCATTCGCTGAGGAACCCAGAGGCAACGGAGAAATAACCCTCGAGGATCGCGTCGCAGAGGTTTAGATCGAATGTCACCGCTGAAAGCTCCTGAACCTCCTCTCCTGCAGGGTTGCAGCACGAGCGCAGACAGTCACCAATGTCGTAGTGCACCAGCCCTGGTTTGACGGTGTCGAGATCAATGAGTCCAACGGCCTGGCCACTGGTTTCATCAATCATCACGTTGTTGATTTTTGGATCCCCGTGGATAGGTCTGTGCCGCAGTTCTCCTCGCTGTAGCGCTGTTTCAAGCACGTCGACCTGATCGCGTCGCTTCTCAACGAACCGGTGCAGTTCATCCAATCCAGGGGCATTCGAGGGACAACCTTTCAGGACTTGGTCATATCTCTGGAGGTATCGGGGGGTGACGTGAAAACCTTCGAGGGTGTCAGCCAGATCGCTGGTGGGCAGGTCACTGATCAGGCTGTGAAACATCCCGAGTCCATAGCCCACCTCGCGGGCGTGGGAGCGATCTCGGATCACATCAGGTGTTTTTGCCGCGCCGATGTAGGTGATTGAACGCCAGAACTCTCCGTTGTGTTCGATCCAGGGACTCTCCTGACGGCAGGGGACAACGCGGGGAATCTCCCAGCGACGGCCCGCCAGTTCCGGGGGGGGAGTCGCCAGTCGGCGCTGAACGTGGGATCCCAGTGCTTCAAGGTTGCGCATCACCAGGTCGGGTCGCTGGAACACGTGGGTGTTCAGACGCTGCAACACAAAAGCGCCATGGCCTTTGCCGGCATGGGTCACCAGGTAAGTGTCGTTGACGTTGCCCGACCCCAGACTCCGGATCCCTGTGATCCTTTCGGGGGGGTGAAATCGTGCCGCGATCGTTTCAACGGCCCTGAACACGTCAATCTCAAGAGTCTCAGGTTGGAACTTTCGCGCTGATTGCCGGTTTGGCTAGGCCCCGGTGTGCGGAACCCCAGGCGACTCAACTGTCCAGCTGGCTTTCGATGGAGCTCATCAGCTGCAGATAGTCCGATGTGGTGTCGGAGTCACTGTCCTCCAGCGGTACATCACCGCGCATGGCGCGTCGTGCATTGTCGGCAATCACGGCATTCACCACCAGATCAAGGGCTTCAGGAACATCGAGGTTCTGCAGTGCCTCGGCGTAGCGGCGGCTGTGGCTTGGGCGAACCGATTCCTGGCAATAGCTGGAGAGTTCACGGCTGTCGCTCATCACTCGGAAGGCGGTTTGCTTTACCGCAGGACGGCCGTAGATCGACATGTAAAGCAGATTCACCATGGAGGCGTCATGGGCGGGTATGGAGTATTTCCTTGCGATCTGTGGCCAGTAGCGCAGGGATTTGAGACCCTCCAGCCCACCGCGCCGGAGACCGTAGCTCTCACACCATGCCTCCAATTCCTCCATGGAATTGGGGCAGCGCTGCTCTTCGCGCATGTGGTGTGCGAGCACCTGCCCGGCTTGAAAATTGCGGGTTGGTTTGCCGTTCTTCGGCAGCATCATGCTGCCGCGAACATCGGCCACCATCGCCGTGAGCTGAACGAAGGTGTGATCGCGAACTTTCTCGAAATCACCATCCCTCACCAGGGTGGCTTCGATCCTGGGGACGGCATAGCCCAGTTCTGTGAGCGGGATCGGCTGGCGGTGATAAAGCTTCTGCCGATCGGGTCGCGCCATCGAGACGGTTGCCGCTTGATCAAGGCATTGATCCAGCAGAAGCGTGAGCAGTGTGGGCAGAACCCCGGGGTTGTCCTGGTGGAACGAATAGCCGAACCCGGCGAACACGGAAGCCATGTTCTTGGCGGCTTTGATGTATTGCCCTTCAACGTTGTGAACCCCTGCGGCCACCTGGATGTTGGGGGAAAGCTGATCCATCAGCTGGGCCCCCAG
This sequence comes from Synechococcus sp. AG-676-F02, assembly GCA_003208975.1. Lineage (GTDB taxonomy): Bacteria > Cyanobacteriota > Cyanobacteriia > PCC-6307 > Cyanobiaceae > Parasynechococcus. The sequence continues at coordinate 23,736 of QCTY01000005.1, read as the reverse complement.
CATCGCCGTGAGGGCATTGGGATGGCAGAAGTTCGCGGTGAAGCTGTCGAAGGGGTTGCGCAGTGCCCCATGCCGGTGGAAGCCGGAGAAAAAGGCGAGGTTCGGCTCCTTTTCGCACAACACGTAGGCGCTGTTGTTGATCGGGTCGTGGCTGAACGATCCCGCCAAACAGGCCAGCACCACCTGCGCCCTCCCAAGCTCTTGCCTCAGGCGACAGGCTTCGTTGAGGTCTTCCTCGATGTGATTGCTGTTGGCGCTGAGCACCACAAGGTCGCAGCGTTGGATGAGATCACTCAACGAGTTGGCTAGCCGCTCGCCACCGCTGCGATGCCCACCCATGTCGAGCACGGTTTCCACGTGCTCGTCATCCATATTGGCAATCGTTTTCTCAGGGAAGGCGCCCAAGAGGTCCCGGCCAGGACGCGGAGCCAACAGCAGCCGCCCTTCCGCGTTCTGCATCGCGCAGTTGTACGCCAGGGAGGCTGGATAGAGCCCGACGCTGTAAAAGCCCACCTTGCCGATCGCCAGCTCCTGCACGCGGCGTCGAATCGCTCCGGCGTCCAGGCTCTGATCGAAGAAGGAGTTACGCATGGCAGCAAGCCTAATCAGCGCTTCTGGCTTCCTTGCTTTTTTGGTACATCAATCGCGGGGCGATCGTTATGGAGTTGGATTCAACGATCAATGGCCTGAATCAAGAAACCGATGTTTTTTGATGGCCGTCTGAATTGATTTGAAACAATTTCAAGCTTGGAATTCAATTGTCGTATGGCGACGCAGTTCAAATCTGTTTGACATGTGAATTATTTGCTGAAAGTAATATTGAAAGTCTGCAGCTCTTTTTGAACCTGTTTGCAATGTTGGTGAATTATTAAAATCCCAAACCCGAAGCCTAAATTTTATTAAAATAAAGTTGTTGCTTTAATCTCTATGTCCCAGCGTTTTTGGACTAAGAAAAGGCTAAAACTGAAAGCGTCTTCAAAGAAATTATATCTCAACGGATCGAAGGATCATGAAAAAATGATTGGAAATCGACAGGGTAATACCCTGATTGGAGGTAAAGGAGACGATATTCTCGATGGGCGGGGTGGCAGCGATGTGCTGACAGGAGGGCCAGGGGCTGATTTCTTTGTGATCAGTTCAGGTCAAGATCTCATTACTGATTTCAATCCCGCAGAGGGTGACCAGATTGTTCATCGAGGATCTGATGAGATTATTCGTTTTCCTGTAAATGGTGGCACCTTGATTACTACTATGGATAGATTAATCAATACATCTGTTAGTGATATAAAGCCGGACGAGGTATCCCTTTCATCTCAGCAGCGCCTCAAGCCAACATTCAAGGCAGTCTTTGAGAGTGGAGACACAGTACGACTTGAATCAGCTGAATCTGATTTCCAGCAATCCCTTGGAATGATGCTACGTGAGGCTCTCCCGAAAAAGAGGGGAATGATGTTCCCTCAAACGAAAGCACAGAAAAAGTCGGTGTATATGTTTAATTGTCTCGCCCCATTAGATATTCTTTTTCTAAATGATGGCCAGATTATTGATATGTCTGCAAAAACACCGATCTGTGCAAGTACTGAGCCTGATGAATGCCCGCTTTACGAATCCAGCCTTCCGATCGATAATTGGATTGAATTACGAAGCGGCTCCATTAATCGATTTGGTTTGTCGATTGGAGATCAGGTTGATCTAATCGCTATTTAAAAGGTGTCTACTTTCTGTGAATTGTTTTGATTCGGTCTGTATATACAAATGAATGTATTCATTGAGAGACTAGAATTGCCCATCGATGCTGAGTGGGAACGTTTTGTTACACCATTGCAGCGCTCCTGTCTGGGACAGGTTCTTGTTGGTGAAGGTTGGCAAGAAGGAAAGATTTTGATCTGGGGAGTGCAGATTCGTCAGGAATTGCCAGGAGCTGTTGATGTCAAATGCGGAGTGCTTATTTCTAAAATAATTAAATCGTTAAACACGAAAGGGATTCAATCGCTTCTTTTAAGTGTAATTAGTATTACTTTTGCTGCTCCAAAAGTAGCGAAATTATTCGGGCCAATTCTTTTAGAATATGTTCTTAAATTTGCATCGGATCATGCCTTTTCAGGAGTACATATTGGTTGCCCTCAAAAGGGTGAATATGGAGAGTTTGTGCGCTGGCTAACGGCTTCTGTTGGAACTTGGCTTCCAAGACCTGGAAAAGTTGTCGTTCGTTTGTCTGATGTTCAGCGTGTTGGTCCTCTACTAACGCGTCTTGAAAAAGCGGTTGAACGCAAAAAAGTGTCGGCTCAGTGGCAAATTGAGCCTTATGATTCCAATGCATTAAGCCATTGGCAGGATCGAATTACGTTTTCAACAGAGAATAACCTTGGCATTCCCTGGGACCCTGATGATCAATCCTATGATTGGGTGCCATCAGTGGAATATAGCCGAGTGTTGAAGTTTAATAATGAAATTGTTGGTTGGCTTATTTGTCATTTTATTGCTGATGATGTTTTACGATATGGCAAACTTTGGGTTGATCCGGGTTGGGAGCATTCTGGAGCACCTTTAGCCATGCTGTGCGATGTCATGCGCTCAGCCCATTTCCAACCAACAACTTCGACGGAGCTCTTTGATAAACCTAGGGGCTACCCCATATCAGAGGGATGCTTTATTTCACATCCTTCCAATAACAATCTTCATCGCCTTGTGACGAGCAAATTCAAGCCTGTTTGTGATTCATGGACTGAACTTGAAAATTATTACTGTTATTTTGGCTTAGCAAATCTTCCTTGACTATGATATGCATGCAAAATACTTAGAGATCGTAAAAAATAAAGTCATTGATTGTCAAGTCAAGTCCACTATCAAGTTTTGCAAAAATGCCACCCTCGTTTTTGCTGCCCCAATTCTTATTTGTTTCGTTGCCATCGTAATAAAGAAATCCTTTTTTTGCATAATAAACAAGATCATAATCCTGCTTGGAAAGAGCTTTCATCCTTTTCTTTTTCTTTGCTGCTGCAAAAGTAAAGCTCTCTTGATTCTTTAAGCCAGGAAATGCGAGGTCGTTGAAAGCGATTTTATCTCCAAATTCAGCATTAAAATTTATGATTTTGTCTGCAGTTTTTTTAGTAAAAGGATCGAATTCGTCAAAGTAAAAAATAGTTGCGCCTTCTGAAGCACGCATTTTGCCCCTGCTCTTGCTGGAGCGGATCACGTTCAAATCAATCTCTTCTGGCAGCTCAGAATTTAAGGGTGGGGTTCTAACTTTGGAGCTTGGGATATAGTCTCCCTCTTGCCCCCATATTTTTTGCAGTGCAAGTATGTCTCCTTCTGTATAGGTTTGTCCGGGACCGCTAGAAGAATGATTGTAACTCATAATAGTATCTTCGCTGTTGTATAAGTCCCACATGGGGATATCTTTAATGCCCAAATATCCCATTCCACTTCTTGTCTCGATATTAGGAGGCAATCCTGGATGGGATAGCCCTAATGCGTGACCTAATTCGTGGAGGGCAAGATACGTATTTTGAGGATCATTCGCTTTCATGTCAGATCCTAACTCGCCAACATTAACAATGATATCTGTATAGCCAACATTCAATAGCTGAGTGCCGTCAGCAAACCCACCGGAGCCTCCCAGGTTGTGACCAGTTGTGCCATAAAGTCTAAAATTAGCTTGATCTTTGTTGTCGGTTAATTCAAAATCTATCTCAAGCAATTCATCCAATACTTCGAATACATTAATTGCCCATCTATAATCTACGCCACGAACCGGCCTGGCTTCGACAAATTGATTGATCACGCCACCGCGGCCAATCTCTATAATATTTGGCTCTTCGGAATACATCCAATAGTAAAATGTTTGACCTGCATCTCTCCCATACATGTAGGCCCTGAAAATATCAAAATCATAATCCTCTGGAAACCAATTTAATATGTGATCGATTGATTGCTCGGTGGGCAAGCCTGTGTTCGAATGAGATGGGTGAGTCATCTTAATGCGTCGATATTAGAATTGTAGCGATATTGCCGACATAGGCCAGTCGACGACACTCGATTTGATCCCGTTTCTGATCGCAACCCCCCGCCATTGCTGACGACGTGGTGTTGTTCTTGAGCTGCTTTTTTTATTAACAATCACCTTGATAATGCCTCCCAACCGCACCACCCGAACTAAGTAGTGCGTCCATAGCTGCATCATCCAGTTCCACACTGACAAGCGCACCAGCCTGATCCATCTCATAGAAAGCGTCTGCAAGCTCATCCTTGTCGAATACATAACCTTCTTTCTTTGCCGCCTTTTTGATGCTCTTGAGACCCTTCTTGGGTTTGATCAAGATTTCGCTACAAAGCTCAGACATCTTTTCATCACCTAACTCCTCGCCGAGTGAAGTGATCTGGCCGTTGATGTCTCCACCACCAGTGATGGCATCACCGCCATGAGCTGACAGACCTTAGAAGTTGTCTGCTGAGAGTTTGGGCTTGCCTTTGAACCTGGCAATCAAGCCTGCATGATTATCATTCCCCCAACCCTTGGCTGTGCCGTTGTCGTTGAGGAAGAGCTTGCCTTTCCTTTCGTCGTAGACAACGTCTGCATCGCTCTTCATGAGCTGCTTCAGTTCCTTCTTGGTGGAGGCGATGGCGAAGGTTCCACCATCGGTGCCTTCCACGCTGAAGCTGGCATCTGGGTCTACCGCTGCACCCTTGGAGACCTTCTACGCGTTGAACTCAGCCATCAGGAGCAGCAACCAACTGGAGTGGCAACCCTTTTAGCCCGATATCAGGGCTATGGCTCTCTACCAGCCAAGAAGTAGTCCAATGATTACACCTTTTATCCAGACCAAGGCAGCCATCTGATATTCAGTGAGGCCTAGCTGGTTCTTGATCCAAAGAAAGGCCTTCTCATCTGCGAAGACAACAGCACGAATTGGCCGAATGATCCAGTTCTTCATTAGTTCGCAACGTTGCTGGTTCGGCTCTAGGGCAGTTCGATTCTTTGTCTAGCTTGTGCCATTTTTTCTATCCGTTTCCATCACTTCTGAGCCCATTCACCCGACGGTTGGTCGAATCTCGTTTCTGACTCGCTAGATGGTCTGCTCCAGCCACACGATCAAGGACTGCTAATCAGTGCACGGATGGCGCGCATCGCTTCGATCCGGTCTTCAAAATCGTTTGCCAAGCCTCGACCACGTTGTGGTGGAGCATCCGCCTCTGGTCTACGGCACCGGCACCCGTGGCGATGTCTAGCTGTCAGTCCGCACTGATACCCACTGTCCATCGGCTGATGTTGCCTCTGTCTTGAACTGACCAACCAGTTGCTGTTGATCGTTCACCGGATAGCATTCACAATCAGCGTTTTCGTCGCCCAACTGTGTCAATAGCAAGAAGGATCTGGCTATGGGTTCAGTTTCGCTGCAAGCTGACTTGGCGAGTTCTCGTGGAGTTGTCCTTTGGCTGCATTGACCTCGGTTGACTTAAAGTTAATACCTCTGTTCAGCGATCTGGCAACAGAACAGCTTGAACAGTTGCTGGACGGTCATCGAGAAACGACCCATCAGGCGGAGCAGTTGATTGTGATGGAGCAGGACTGGGGTGACTCCTGGTTTTTGCTCCGCTCTGGTTTGGCGAAGGTGCGCACTTACACCGCTGATGGTGATGAGGTGGTGATGTCTCTCCTCGGTTCAGGCGATGTGTTCGGCGAGATGTCAGCCATTGATGGAACGGCTCGCTCAGCCGACGTCGTTGCTCTAACGCCGCTCAATTTGGTGAAGTTGCGTTCAGCGCCTTTTTCAGCGCTACTTCATCAAGAGGTTGGTTTTGCTCTGGCTTTGGCACGTCTCGAGGCCTCGCGACTGAGGGACCTCAATCAGCGCTTCGCCTTGCAAACCGCTGATGCCACCACACGATTACTAGATGCCTTGGCTTATCTGGCTCGTAAGAGCGGGCCGTCAGCTAAGCCCACTGCTGTGATTCCACCTCTGGCCCAAAAAGAAATCGCCCTAATCGCAGGCTTGGCCCGCGAAACAGCCTCCAGAACGCTCAGCAAACTGCGAACGCGGGAAACGGTGACGATCACGGAAGAGGGGGCTTTGCAGCTCACCAACCTTGAATCTCTTTTTAAGCGGGGTTTATTGCCTCAACCCTGAATTTCGGTTGTCCGGTGTAGGTGACCTCCAGACACCATCTCCTGAAAGTGTCAGGGAACTGTCGCCTCATATGCAGTCGAGTTCACTGCTCAAAATCATCTTTCATGTGTGTTTCTCTCTGACACGGTATTGATTCAAAATCCAATCATGTCCTCGCTAGTGTTGATCATTTCTTGCATAAGGATTAAGTAATCTTCATTTTGTACGGTTTTTAAAGCCCTACGCCATAAGAATTGAAATGATTATTCAATTTCGGTCAAGAGCGCATGGCACTCTTCTCCGGTGAAACGCCCTAGAGAATGGCTCTTTTGGCTTTAAGAATCCTGCGAAAGTATTGATCATTCATGAAGCAATGGCTTCTCAAGGTAATCCCCAGCGTCTTAGGGCTTTTCTGTACCATCGAGCACTTGAAAGCAAGTCCCAAGCCCATTTACCGAAGCCACCTTCTCGTTGGATGTTGCTGCCAGCTTTGCTTATGCTGTTCAATTGATTGTATTTCTCCTGGGTGATCTCATTTCCCTCGGCGTTAGTATATTTTGTGGAGGTAAATTGTTGTGTTATTTCACCCATGCTATTGACCGTCTCAAATGTTGTGTTCGATATTGATGTCCCGTTGTTGTTGTTTCCATAGACACCATAATGATTGTGAATTCCCGCGTTGCTTTCGCCTCTTGAGACAATAATCCCGATGCTGCCTGATGCGTTTTGTGTGTTTGCCTCGTAAAGGATAAATGGTCCATTGTAATACTCCATTTCCATCGTTGGACGATCCAATGTCTTCAGATCTGCTTCGCTTGAATAAGCTCCAGGCTCAAAGCAATGTATCAGTTTATTTCTTGCGCTGCCGAGTATTGCAAGGATATCATTATTTATTTTCGGGCGAAGAATGTTGATTGAGATGTGCGTGTCAAGTGTCATGCTTCAAGCTAATTTGTAGAGCTCATTGCCCGATGCATGAACCATCTCAGGAATCAGTTCTCAACACGATGACCTGAGACAAGGCGGACAGTGATGTTGGTCACAGGGACGCAGAAGCAATGAATTGACAGTGGTTTCCAAGTTCAGGCTCAGGGGGAGTGAAACACAAGCTTGTCTGCCTCTTTCTGCGTTACTAGTGGTTTCATCTAAGTCCACATCAGTCTTCTATGGCTGGTTGACCTGGGTCTTGGGTGTCACCAGTAACCCAACTCTTCAATGTTTCAGGGTCATTGTCTCTACGTTCAAAGACACGCTCAGAAGGAAATGAATGTCACCCCTTTTGTACAGTTAATCACAACCACGTCTTGCTGCCGGGGTGGCGTGGGTAGAGAGTTGTTTGGGGAGATCGATTGCGTCACAGATTGCCCACTGCTTTGCTCGTAAGACTTTTATTCCTCTTCGTCGTGTTCTCTTGAAAGCTCAGCCTTGTCTCCTGTTTCCCAACGAGCCCATTAACGCTTCAACTTTGTCGTGATGGATGTGTGCAGGTAGGAGGAAGTCGCGGTTTAATTCGTTGAAAGTCGAACTGTGATGACCTCAAGCCGTCGGGATTTGATGATGGCCTATCGCTGGCCTGCCGCAATAGTGGTTTCGAGCCTGGTTGTGGCTGCAGCCCTGTCAGGACTTGCCTGGGTTGCATTGCGTGTGCTGAGCCGTCCGATACCGATCGCCATCGAAGGTGGCTTGCAGGTCGACAAACTTGTGTTGCCGCCCACGGTGACCATCAACGCGACGTCCGCTCTTCCGGTGACCGTGACAGGTTCGGTGCCATTGGTTACGGATAGCCCCCTGGCGATCCAGGGCCCTCTAAAGGTGAACGGTGATGTTCGTACTCAAGCCAAACTCAGCGGTATCGACACTCCGGTGTCGATTCAGGCTGTAACCGTCGATGGATCCATCTCGGTGAAGGAGGCGATTCGTATTGATGGAAAGGTCAATGTTGATGGAAAGGTCAATGTTGATGGAGGGGTGAAGGCGAAGGTTCGTCTTTAAATCTCTTTTCCCCAAAGGCTGACCTGCGGGAGAGTCAGGGATGCTGCTGCTCTGCTAAGGCTGTTCCCCGCGAAAGTCAGTGCGCTGCACTCGATGGTTGTGTTGAGAAATGACTGTCAATTGTTACGATAATGATCCCGCACGTTCGTGATGTGATCGCGGTGTCGTTTCAACTTCTATTTATTCATTGGATGTTCCTTTGATTGGGAGTCTTTTTTGGTTTTTGGCGCGATTCAGAAGGATCCAGATCGTTATCAAGCTAATGGATCCTGCCGGTCCTATGAATACATGCCATATCTGGTCTCCACTTGCGCTGAGCATCCCCCCGAAAACCGTTGTAAGCACGACGCCGCAAATTGGGTAAACCCAAAGGAGTGGGTCGTGAAAACGTTTCCACCATTGAGCAAGAAAAATAACTGTAATGATTGATTGAAGAGAGATTGTGACGCCTTTCCCTAAGCTCGAATATGAGGCAATGCCAGCAATCACAATCATGTAAAGCAAGATGCGGAGTTTCTTGTTTTCGGTAACTGCAGCGGTCAGACTCGCCAGACCTCCTGCGAGTCCTGCATAAAACAGTCCATTCCATCCGCTGATGCGGTTGATATAGATCCAGCTTGTTTCCGTGTGATCCAGCATCTCCGCAAGAGCAGCAATGCTGAAACAGGCAAAACCAAATCTCAGTAATGAGATCCCCCCATCTGGCAAGACAATGCGTCGCTTCGGCTGCCTGATATTGATGCGATGTGCAATCCAAGCAGGAATTAGAACGGCTTGAATATGTGCCAGAAGCAAAAGAGCAAAAAACAATGTTTCGTCGGGGTGGGACATGGCTATAGTTTAAATAAAATCTAAACTCGCCGCTGATGAGGTCCGCCGAATGATCAGATTAAAGTGGTAATCAGCTCTTGCACGGGCTAAGTCGGCTGATAGCTCTGCTGTCTGATTTCTTATGCGCTTTTTGCTTGGTAATCGTCTAGTCCGAGAGTCTTGTCTTATTACTTATGCATTGATCAACTGCTTTCAAGGCGCAAAGAACGATTTGGTTGAACTGTTTTCTTTTTAGGAAATATCTTTATTCGCTTATACGGTCATGTATTTCTCCTTGTTCACAGTCTCTGTGACCTTTCTGGCTTTGCCTTGGATCGGCCATTGGCCGCAAGCTTGATTGATCCAAATGATTGGCATTTGTTTGAGATCTAGATCTGAGCCAGCACTGTCCCACTAGATCACCAGATCCTTGTCCAGCGAGGTGAACCGTGATGGCTTTGTTCGATCAAGGCCATGCAGAGACGAGATCGGTCACCACTGCTTCTTCCAGGTGGGATGCATCTGAGTAGCCCAAAAGGGAGCCATGATCGCGAGGTTCCCGCTTTGCTGCGCCTCAATGCCGCGTCTGACTCCGGATCAACTGCAGCAGCAGCTCGTGGACGTTGATGACCTGTTGATCGTGCAGGATCTCGATGGCGTCTGCATGCAGCTGGTCAGGGATCCGTTGACCCGCCAGCTTGATCGCAGCTATGTGGAGTCGGCGGCGCGGCTGCAAGGGTCTTTTGCTGTGCTCACCAATGGAGAGCACGAGGGGCACCGCGGTGTGAATCGATTGGTGGAGCGTGCTCTTGGGCCATCGAGTCGCCCTGTTCAGGAGGGGTTGTACCTGCCTGGTTTGGCGGCTGGAGGCGTGCAACTGCAAGATCGCTTCGGAACCCTTAGCCATCCCGGTGTTTCTGATGCTGAGATGGATTTTCTGTCGACAGCTCCCGCTCGTATGGAGCAGTTGCTGCTCGAGAAGCTGCCGGAACACCTGCCGGAATTATCCCAGCCGCAGCTCAAGGCCCTCGCCCAAAGCGCAGTGCTCGATACCCAGGTGTCCCCCACGATCAATCTCAACGGTGCGTTCGCTCTCCTGCCTGATGCGGTGGATGCTCAGCGAGCCTTGCAACGGATGCTGGAGACGCTGATGAACCAGTTGGCCTCAGAAGCTGAAATGCAGGGTCTGAAAGGGTCGTTCTTCCTTCATGTGGCTCCGAACCTCGGTCGGGCCGCCGACGGGAGTGAGCGGATCAAACCATCGACTCCAGGCGATGTCGGCACCACCGACATTCAATTCATGCTGACGGGATCCCTGAAGGAAGCTGGTTTGCTGGTGCTGCTCAACCAGCACATCGCCCGGTGCTGGGGTGAAGCACCGTTCGGTGAGTCGTTCAACGTGCGCACGGCACCCCATGACCATGCAGGCTTTATGGCGCTGGTTCAGCGGTGTGTTCCGATCGAGCGGATGCCCTTGCTGGTGGGTGTTGGCGACACCGTGACATCAACCCGAGCTGAAGACGGATCCAGCTGGTTGCGTGGTGGCAGTGATCGTGGTTTTCTTCAGTTGCTTCAAGATCTTGGCCGTTGGTGCGGTCAGGCCAACCGTGTGGTGCTGGTTGATAGCAGCCATGGGGAAATCGATCGCCCCGGGCTTGGAAATGCTCGGCTTGAAGGGATTTCGGATCCTGACGATCCGCTGCACGTGGATACGTTGATGCCTGAGGGGCCCGTTCAATACATTCGCTGGTTCAACCAACTGGCTGAACAGCGCAATGTGCCACCGATCTGATTCATGAAAGGTTCATGAATTGATGGCCAAGGTTGATGCCGCAAATGTCCAGAAGCGCCAATGTTGGGCCATCAACGAATTGTGCACGCCTCGAAGACTCAATGACAGTTGCTTCGATGGAGTTTCCCCCTCTGCGACGGTCAGTTCTCACGACGTTGCAGGTGAACCTGGGCTACCGCTGCAACCAGAGTTGCAGTCATTGTCACGTCAACGCTGGCCCGACCCGCACCGAAATGATGGGTCAGGAGCTGTTGGAACTGATCCCTGACGTTTTGAAGATCAGGGGCATCAGCTGCCTCGATCTGACGGGAGGCGCTCCGGAGCTGCACCCTGGATTCCGGGAGTTGGTGATCCATGCAAGGGCCGCCGGGGCCAGAGTCCTCGATCGCTGCAATCTCACCATCCTTTCGGAACCAGGGCAGGAGTCTCTGGCTGCTTTCCTGGCGGAGCAACGGGTGGGGGTTGTCGCGTCACTTCCCTGCTACAGCGCTGCAAACGTTGACAAGCAGCGGGGCAACGGCGTGTTTGAGCGCAGTCTTGAGGGGCTACGTCAACTCAATGCACTGGGGTATGGCCGGGGAGATGTGATGCGGAGTCTGGATCTGGTGTACAACCCGCAAGGTCCGTTTCTGCCGCCACCCCAGGCCGGGCTGGAACAGGATTACAAGCGGGAGCTGGCGGCGCTTGGTATTTGCTTTGATCGTCTCCTCACCCTCGCCAATATGCCGGTGCAGCGCTTTGCGCGGCAGCTTGAACTTCAGGGTCAGTTGGCTGATTACCAGCAACTCCTGGTAGAGGCCCACAACCCCGCCAATGTTGAGGCGGTGATGTGTCGTGGGTTGGTGAGTGTGGATTGGCAGGGACATCTCTTTGATTGCGATTTCAATCAGCAGCTCGGACTCCCCCCGGCTGGATCTGGGCGACACCTTCGCGACCTGCTGAATGTGGAGGCCCTGGCGGCTGATCAGCCGATTCAGACCGCTCCCCATTGCTACGGATGCACCGCCGGTGCAGGATCCAGTTGCGGTGGCGCGTTGCAGTCAGCGGCATAGTGAGCCGTTATGCCCTCTCCCTTGATGAAACGAGCCCTTCTTCTGCTCGGGTCGATGCTGTTCATAACGGGCCTCTCCGCCCTGGCGAAACATCACGGCGATCAGCAACCGAAGCAGGCAATGTTCAAAACCCAGCAGGAGGCTGAAGCCGCAGCTCCAGGTTTTGGCTGTGAAGGAGCCCACCGCATGGGTTCCATGTGGATGGTTTGTGCTCAGCACGATCAGGCTGACCACCATGGCCAGCACTGATTAATGGCCAACGACTTGGTGGCCAAGGACGAGCACTGCAAAACGCCCACAAAACACATCGCCGTTGGCGTTGCCCCCATGGGGACGGTTGCTATCGGCATCGTGCCCATGGGCGTGATTTCCATCGGCGTCGTGCCCATGGGAGTGGTGTCCATCGGTGTGGTGGCCATGGGGGTGATCAACGCCGCCATCGTTGGGATGGGGCTGATCGCAGTTGGGGTCAACACCATGGGTGTGATCACGGCGGGGCCGATGAGCATGGGGTTGATCCAGCTCCGCTCCACCACCAATCCCCGTTATCTGGCGTACCCCAGCCGTGAACAGGCTGAAGAGCAAGCCCGTCAACTCGGCTGCGAGGGCGTGCACCGGATGGGAGCCCACTACTGGATGCCTTGCTCTGAGCATCCGCAGTAAGTGCTTGATCACCGTTCAAGCCGCTCTTAACAATGACTTCCGGGACAGTCCTGCTCATGCCCGTTTTCAAAACGTCGCGTCATGGCTTGAGTGGTGTAGCTGGTTGTTCACTTGTGCACACCACACCAAGAAATCGTGTTCAGGAGCTCCTGATCCGGCGCTGGCAGGAATCAGGTGCGATGTCTCTTCTGCATCACTGGCAGATGCAGAATCTGCTCTCAACACTGCGGCGGGAGAAGCAGTTGGTGGCGAAGGAGTTGATTGGACTGATGCTGGATGACCTCTACGAACGGGAGGCCTGACAGGTCGAGCAGATACCCCGCACATTGAGGCTTGATTCGAGCAGTTCGAATCCGAACCGCTGGGAGGCTTCAGCCCCGGCCTGCAGCACAGGCTCACTTTCAAACTCCTCAGTGCGGCCGCAACGCACGCAAACAATGTGGTGATGGTCACGGTGATCGGCCACGGCCAGTTCAAAGCGACGGCCGCTTTCAGTCAGCTCCAGCTCCTGCAGGAAGCCCATGTCTGCCAGCAGCCGCAGGGTTCGGTACACCGTGGCCAGGGAAACCTTGAGCTTTTGCTGAGACAGCTGTTGGTGCACCTCTTCCGCGCTGAGGTGACACCCCGATCCGCGTTCCCTGAACAGATCAAGAACGCGTTGGCGTTGCGGAGTCATCCGGCGTCCGTCCTGGTGGAGCCCCTGCTGAAGCGAGGGATCGACGGCGGCGGCAGCTGAGGACAACGCCAAGGGGGATGGGATCAGCTCTTCTCAACAGTAACTGCTAATGAGATCAATGCCACAGCTTTGGCCTGGATCTCCATGGTTGGAGACTCCTGAAGACCGATAAGCCCTCCGAGAAAAGTGATACGGTCCGCCGCAATGTGTCTTGAGACCGATGGAAACCCACGTGCTCACCTTCACCATCAACAAGTCTTTTGCTGAGTGGGTTGCCACGTACGACTCCTCTCTGCCTCTTCAGAAGATCGCTGGAATCACCTCGATTTACCGGGGTGTCAGCAAAGAGGACCCCACCAAGGTGTGCGCTGTGATGCAGGCAGCACCGGGTGTGATGGAGCAATTCATCGCTGACAACACCGACATGATCGTTGCCTCCGGCCATGTGCTCGAGAGCACCGTGAGTCAGGTGTTCTTGGCCGGCTGATGGTCTGGCGTCCCGCGCGTGCCTGGACCAGTCGATCCCCCGTTTCGGGCTATCGCCATTTTGAACTGGTCACCCAGGGCGGTCGAGGTGATCTGCGCTGGGTGGAACTGGCCGCTGTACTGAATCCATCCCACCGGGAGAGGATTCCCTGGAGTGAACTGAACGATCGCAACCGTTGGACCAGTGGTTGGCAATCCATCCCAGCGGATGAATCAAGTTCAGATTCAGCTTTTACAGAGGAGTCTGCGCTCTGACTCAACCCATCCCTTTCTGCGATTCGCGAAAGGCCTTGAGTTTGTCGATGTCTTTTTCCTCGTCAATGCTGTAGTCGGTCAGGATCAAAGCCTTCCCGATCGTGCCCAGGGCATATTCGATTCGGTCGAGGTCGCGACGACCGTCCTCATCAGCCCTCGCCGCACGGATGACCTCAGGTCTGAGCTGGTCTGCCAGTTGCTCAATGGATTGGGCGATGGCGCGGGCTTGCTGGAGAGGGTCTTCGGCTTGCATCAGAAAAGAGCTGCTGCTGATGAACTTTGCCAGCGCCAGAGTGGAGTAAGTGCTCGCGCTGGTCGACATGCTTTCCGCGGTGAAACTCGTCACTTTGGTGGTCAGTGGGCTTTTGGGTTTGCCTGCAGCAGCTGCTGAACTGCCTGGCCAGGCGGGGCCTACGGCGGCCTTGCTTCAACCGGGTGGGCTGCGCCTGACCACCCGGCGGACCGAGGATCTGTTCCCGGATGGCAACAGCATCTGGAGAGTGGAGTTGCATCGAGGCGACCAACGCCTGGCCAGCTGGCGTGCGGCCAGTGGAATTGCGCGTCAGCAACGCTCAGATCGACGCTGGAGTCCTGGCAATGCGGCCCCGCTTCCGGCCGGCCCCTATCGGCTTGGCACTCCGGAACCCTGGGGGCAGGATCTCTGGTTCGATCTTCAACCCCGTTTCGACACCACCCGCAGCGCCCTGGGGGTTCACCGCTGTTATCCGGGGACCGGGTGCATTTGCATCCCAGACCGCGCGGATATCGATGCGTTGGCGGCCTGGGTTCGTCAGGCAGGGATCAGAGAACTTTCGGTGTTGAACTGATGGGTGAAGTCGGCGCGAAAGATCTCCAGGTGCTGCGCAGCACTGACCTTTTTCGGAGGGACCTCTAGAAACGGTTCATGCCATGGATTTCATCGGATTCGGATTCGTTGATGTGAACATCTGGATGATCGTTGGCTTCCTTTTGGCGGCTTATTCGGTCGTCGCCAACGACTCGCTGCAAACCCTCGGCACCTATATCTCCTCCAACAGGAGACGCACCCCGAAGGTGGTGCAGATGATCTTCATCTGCACAGTCACCATCGTTGTGCTGATGCTGGGCTGGTTCCTCAAAGATGGTGATCCAGCCTGGGGACGCCTCAGCGTTCCCGGTAAGGAATTCCCGTTACCAGAGTCGTTTCCCTGGGTCTATGTCCTTCCGCCGATTGCGGTGTTGGCGTTGACCCAGTGGGGCGCACCGGTCAGCACCTCCTTCCTGGTGTTGTCGTCGTTCCAGCCCTCCAACATCGGCACGCTGCTCACAAGCTCCCTTGCTGGTTACGTTCTCGCGTTCTGCGTTGGCCTCACGGCCTACGGCCTTGGCTTGTGGCTGCTGGAGCGTTCGGTGTTCCGTCGCGCGCAGGACGCCAGGGACTTCAACAGGATCTGGTACGTCTTGCAGTGGTGTTCCACCGGCTTCCTGTGGAGCATGTGGTTGGTGCAGGACCTGGCCAACATTTTTTGTGTTCCTGCCGCGCCGTCTTGAGCTCTTCCCGATGGCGATCTGCACCCTTGTGCTCTGCGTGGGGTTGTGCGTGCTCGTGGCTAGTGGTGGTGGTCCAATTCAAGCGGTTCTGCGCTCCAAGACCAACACCGCTGATCTTCGTTCGGCCACGGTGATCGACTTTCTCTTCGGTCTCTGCCTTCTTTACAAAGCCTTCCTTTCAACCTTCCCGTTGAGCACAACCTGGGTGTTCCTGGGGTTGATCGGTGGTCGTGAGATCGCCCTGAGGATTAAGGAGCAGGAGTTCGAGGAGACCTTCACCAACCAGGACAGCGGAGGGATCGCCAGGATCATTGGCAGCGATCTCTGGAAGGCTTTCATCGGTGTTGTCGTGAGCCTGGTGATCGCTGTGAGCATTCAGCCGCTGGTGCAGATCCTGGGTGAATGATCACAAACCAGAAGGGCATGAATCCGATACCGTTCGACTGCACGAATCGATTCCGATTGTTTTGACGGAATCAGCCCACAAGCCGCAACATCGCGATGCCAGCGGTCGCTTTGTGTCGTCCGGAGAGCCTCCGGCTAGACCTGTGCAGGTTTGGCTCAAGCCGGATGTGCTGGAGCGGTTGGATGCCTATTGCTCGCTTTATGGCATTGGCCGGGGCCGTGCCATTGGACATCTGCTCCAAGGGGCGTTGCCAGACCCGCGTTGGCTGCCGGCTGGAACAACACTGCTGAACGAGGCTTCCGATCCTCACTCAGAGGACGCTGAACGAACCGACGCAGTGGCCCCAGCTCACGGTTCAGCAACGCGGGTAGATGACCAGGATCCGGAGCTGGCGGCCCTCAGCGCGATGCCCCGATCTCAGCCGTTGTTCGAGTCAAGCGATCGCGTTGCCAACAGCATGGGCACCCGTTTTGGCTCTGTTTCTGACGAGCCTTTGCAATGGGTGGCCGCCGTGCGCCTCGCCGATGGAACGCTGCGTTCCGGGCACTGGAGTTACGCCGTGGCCTGGGATGGACAGGCCGGACTGACCATTCGCTATTCGGAGGACCTGCTTCAGACGCTGCCGGAGCAGGACAAGGCGAGCTGAGACAGATTCACCCCCTCGCTTGATCCCTTTGTTGTGGGCAGATTGCGTTGATTTGGCTATGGCAAAGCAAGGTACAGCGCGTTATGAGACGGCTGGTGGGACTGTTATCGCTGACGCTGGTTGCTTGGACGTCGGGTGCTTCAGCGGCGGCCGATCCTGAGGCGCTTCTCAGTCAACGTCAGTCGATCCTGGAGGCCCATCGCACCTTGGTGGCGGCGGGATGGACTCCGGCACCGGCTCAAGAGCCATCACCCCGGGAAAGGCTTTTGTCGGCTGTTGCCTTGCCGAGTCTGTCGGCATGTTCCGGGACGGGCGCGGGTTTCTGCCGTTTTGATTACCAGCGGGAACAGCAACGGCTTTCGGTGGTCACGGTGCCATCCAATCCTGGTCAGCCCTCGGTTGGACGGGTGGAACGCTGGTGGTGATCAGGGATTGAGTTGTTGTTCATGCCAGGCATCATCCCGGCACCAGAGAATCCGCTGATGAGGATGACGGGTGAGGTCGAGGAGTTCGGCGCGGTGGATCTGGAGCTGCAGAACCAAAAAGTTCTCTGGTGTTGCCACGGTGTCGTCCAGCTCCTCAGGGAAGTCGGCCTCCCGCTCCAGTGGCTGGCCCGGCGCGGGCCAGCCCCAGAGGGCGCGCCCTTGCGGAGACAGGCTTTGCCAGCTCTGATCGTTGCTGATCTGTGCCTGACGCATCCAGGTTCCCCGCAACCTGTATTGCTGTTTCGCCTTTGGCAGCAGCCAGCACAGCTCCACCTGGGGTTGCTGCAGCAGCTCCTCGAATTTGGCGCTTCGTGTGTCGGTGTAAAGCTCCAACAGGTCGCCTCCATGCCAACCGCGGAACACCAGGGTGCGGACCCGCGGCGTGCCATCGAGCCCCATGGTGGCTAGTTGAAGCCAACGGGCCGATGGTTGCCGTCCCTCCCGTGCGCGGGCACCTTTGAGCAGAGCCCGCCATGGCGGCAGCGACGTGGTGATGCTGGAAGCCTGGTTCGATCGTTCAGTCATGGCGTTCAACAGGGCTCGGGCTCGACGTTGTCTTGCTGGCTAGAGGCCATGCAGACGAGCTTGCTCAACGGCCGCTCTCACAACGATCGAATGTCGTCTGACCAGTGGCTTCATGGCGTCGTATCCACCCCCGATCACCGTGGCGATGGGAATGTTTCGGCGTAGTGCGGCGTCCAGCACCAGCTGATCCCGCTGGAGCAGACCCGCATCTGATAGGTCGAGCCGTCCGAGTCGGTCGTTGCTGTGGGGGTCGACCCCAGCGTTGAACAGCACTAAATCCGGTTGGTGTTGATCGAGCAATTCCGGTACGCGATCGCCAATGGCCTCCACATAGGCATCATCTCCGGTGGCGTCCGGCAGGGCGATGTCGACATCGCCGCTGACCTTGCGCAATGGAAAATTACTGGCGGCATGCACCGACAGGGTCGTGACTCTGGAATCGTTTTGAAAACAGGCCGCTGTTCCGTCGCCTTGATGCACATCGAGGTCCACCACCAGGATGCGTTCCAACTCACCGTGATCCAGCAGAACTTTGGCGGTGATCGCCACATCGTTGAAGATGCAGAAACCGCTGCCGAAGCCAGGATGGGCATGGTGGGTTCCTCCGGCCAGGTGGCAGGCGACGCCATGTCGTAAAGCCATTCGGGCGGTCAGCAGTGTTCCCCCCACTGCCAGCCAGGTGCGTTGCACCAGAGGACGCGTTGCCGGTAGACCAATCCGCCTTTGTTCCGGGCGGGTCAGCTGGTCACGACTGAACGCTTCATGATAGCTGCGTTTGTGAATGCGTTCCAGGTCTTGCCGGGTAATGCTCAGCGGGCTGAAGATCTGCTGGGGTTGGATGACCTCCTCCTCCAACAACAGGCTGCGCAACAGCCTGAACTTTTCCATCGGAAAGCGATGGGTCGAGGGCAGCGGAGCTGAGTAGCGCTCGTGATAGACGATGGGAACGGACACAGCGCCTTCTTCAACGGCCTGAACTGCACCATTTCAGCCAGCTCGGCGGGCCGCTGTTGATGGACGTCAGGCCATTTGTCGCTCGAGCAGCCAGGTGTTGAATCCGCTGGTGTCGAGCTCAGCGATGCAATCTTGAATCTTGCGAAGGTGGCTGAATCTGATCCGGCCCAGCCTTCGCCCTTCCTGACTTGATGGACCGGCCGAGATCCGTTGCTGATTCAGCAGGTTCAGCTCACGGTCGAGATGTTCCATCAGCTTCAACAGCGAATAGCCATGCCTGATCTGCTGCTGAGTGAGCGAGATGCTGAAACGCCCCATACCAGAACCTTAAGGCTTTCTTAAGTGTCGCATGGTGCGACGCTTTGGCGGGGGCGAAGTCCTTGCACTGCATGGGGGCGGAACAGGATCAATGCCACTGGTCAGACTGTGGTCAACAACAGATCTGGAGGAGTGAGCAATTCCCTGACAGGGAACGACAATTAACCTCCAGAAACGCTGTGATCGCTCTGAAAATTTAAATCCCATGTGTACGTGGAATCCAGTTTCAGATGAGGCCTTGAAGAGTCGCCGCAAGCGTGGTGAAAGAAAGCACCATTACACCTGGGATCTTGACGATGGGCGTCCTGGATTTGTTCGCCACACCAAAAAGGACCGTCTCAAGATCTACGTGGATGTGGATGGCGATGGCTTGTTCACGGTCAACGACAAACTGGTCGGTCGCGCTCGGATCAAGAAGCCCTATCGGTCGCTGGGGAGAGGTGAGATCCTTGAAGCGGAGACCTTCGGGGCCATCACAGCATTTAATGCTCTGGATGCATCGTCAGCAGACACCCATGCCGAGCTTTCATCGGATGCAGGGTTGATCTTTGGCCATCCTGATGGTGGGCAGGCGGCTGTATTCAAGAGAATCTTTCTGCCTGAAGATTATTTGTGAATCTGCCTGACAATGAGCTTGGGCTCAACACTCTGGATGATCTGATCCATTGGACCAACACTTACTTCCACTTCAAACAGGCTCTCGAAGTGATTGGACTGGCTCCAGAACTGGCTGACCCTTACTTCTCTGCATTTGAACCATTTGTGCAGCGACTCACCCAGGAGCTTGCCAAACAGGAACGATTGGAAGCAAGGTTGCCGAAAGAGATGAGAGAGTCAATTGCTGCTGAAAAGCCGCATTTGACCGTTATTTGTGAGATCCTTCAATCGCGCGTTAAAGACTCTGATCGGCTGGGACGAGATGTCAGCGTTTCCGATGTGTTCGGAGATTAATTACTGTGTTGATCGCCGCCAGGATCACGAGAAGCGTCAGGCCAAACGATTTGTAGTCCACGGTTTGGTGGGACGTGAATCAGACGATGAACTGAACTGGCTGTTGACCCAGAGCGCAATATGAGAACATTCGACTCTCAGCCAGGAAATAAGTACACGCACCTGTGAGGACTTTGGCAATCCCCGTTCTGCGCAGTTTTAGTCGTGGCCGACGGCAATAAATCGCCGGAGCGATTCGGCCACAGCAAAATGATGACGGCTTTTCGTATCGATTGGCACAGCTGCTGTTTGTCTTAACAAAAAAATCGTCCGCGACGCAAGGGGTGGCGGACGAACCATCTCTTGTTGGGCATCGCTCAGCCCACAACTCAGACATTTAAACGTCCAAGACCATGATCTTGGTACGAAAAGAACGGAATTGAGGCGATGGGGCGCCTATTTCTCGACTTCCGCAATTTCCGCCAGCACGAGCCTGATTTAACGATTTTCTGTTAGTGCGGACAGAAGGGAAGGTCGGCCAGCAAATTGAGCAGAACCGGACTTTGCTGGGTATCAAATGGTAATGCTGCCTTCGTTGAAAGTGTTCATGATTGAATCGCTGCTCAGCTGGTTGCTGTTCTGCGTATGAACCTTTCTTGGCTGCTCATTGTTCTGGGTCTGGCGATCGATCCCACCGGTGCCAAAGCCCAGCTTGATGATGGTGGAATTTACGACAACTACACCGACGACGAGGCTTGTCAAGCTTTTCTCGATGGAGACGAGGCTATCGAGCAAGAGCTTTGGAACATCGACTTCAGCGATTGCCTAGACCGCTGGCCAGAAAAAGGATGAGGAATTTCAGATGAATTCGGGGCTGCGCAATTTCTTGATCCTTTGGCTTATCTTTGTTGGCGTGATGCTGCTGAAAATCTACTTGCCTGTAATTCAAGATTTTATCGGACAATAATTATCTCTGAAAGTAAGTTTTCAAGTCAAAGTGATGCTGTTTTGTTGGAGATGAATGTTGGCAGCTAACAACAATGATCCCTGTATTTTTCTGCAGGGTCTCTTTGTGCACTCACCTCGCCAAAACACCGCCGCCGTGAGTGCTCAGGCTTGATTTTGTAGACATGCCGCCAAGGCTCTTGCCAGCAAGCCCCTGACTGGAGTAGTACAGACGTACTGAAGCGGTGCTCCTGTTGTGGAGGATTGGGATTATGTCGACGACGGCGACCTGCAAGGCTGGAAAGGGGGTGTTGTGTGTATGACTTGCCAGCACTTCGTCTATGGCGTTGACCGTCATTGCCACACGGTTCTCGGTTGCAATGCAAGGCAGAGGCAGCTTCAGCAGGGCGATCACCTGAAAAAGAAGTGCAAGCTCTGGGCGCCGACGTGGCAGAAGGCGATGGGTTGGGCGCCGGAGGCCGGTTAGGGCTCTACAGCGTGGGCATCCACTCTGGAAGAAGCCCCAGGCGGGATAGTCCCAGAACAGCTACGACAACTGCAAACTTCGCTCCAACCACGATTGCTGCCGTTTTCCAGGTCCACCTTGATGCGGTTGATTTTTGGGAGGTCAAAAGCGAGTCCTTGTTGCGGTCATGATGCGTGAATCAGCTGTTTTCCGTGTCAGGCGGCATCGAGCTTGATGCAACAAGCCTTCAACGCAATCACTTGAATGGGTTCGGCGCCCTTGCAGGCAGGCCCATAATTGCAGCATGCAACGAATCCTTCGGCTCTTGAGGCGTCTAACGGGGCAACGGGTGAAGCCACCGCTTCACACGCCTGAGGAGCTTGAATGCTTTAAAAGGGATGCCATCGAGAATCGAGCCAAGCACTACTGATGCAGGGATTAACTGAACTGGTGCTCCTTGGGATTGTTTTTGCAGGCCTTCAGATCTGGTGGCTCAGCAAAGTTTTTTTGAATCGTCCACGGCAACCTAGGAAGATTGGCCAGCCCATGAGGGCCAATTCGCTTCAGGGAGAAAGGAACGCTCTACAAAAAATCTTTGATCAATCCTGATCGCTCCTCATTGGATCAATAGTTGGTTTGATCCAGTCGCCTCAGATGTTCAAGGCGTTCCCTGACCTTTAGGTCAGGCATGGACATAACGCGTTGCATTAGGTCATGTCTGTAGATGTTGAGACCTTTGCAACCCTTGAGTGGTTCCATTAAAAGGTCATAGAGATGTGCTTTTGCCGTGGTTCCTGGCGTTTTGATGCCTCTAGGTGAATGAGCTATTTGCAAAGGAAACCTTGGTTGTAGGTATTGTGTCAAGTGATTTATTTGCTGTGAAAGGAATCATCTTTTAAGAGAAGATTGTTCGGGTATTTCAGAATCTGTCTCTGGCTGCGAATTCTTTTTTGTATAAATCTACTTACTGTTTAAGCTGAATCATATGAGTCCTTGCTCTTGGCCTGGCGGATTGGGTATGACTTTGATCATGTGTTGATTAATATCAATGTCAACCAATATATGCATTGGTCGGCAGATTAAAAAGGCAAGTATGTAGCAGCTCTATTCCAAAAGCTTGCCTGAAAAGTTTGTGATTTTATTGGTATTTTCAAGGATTTCTTTGAGTTCAGGTCGAAGATCTGCTAATTCTTTTTTGGTTGTCTTCAAATGGTTGTCAGAATCCATGGAAATTATATAGTTGCAGTTTTGTTCTTTATTGATTTCTGGGTAGTCACTTCGTTGGTGAGATCCCCTGCTTTCACGTCTTTCAATTGCTGATAAGAGTGTTGCTTCTGCAGAGCAGATTGATGCTTTAAGGTTGAATCCCATGACAAGTTCGTCTGCGCTGAAAGAATCAACTCTTATATCTAAATTCATTGCTCTTCTCTTAAGTTCTTCTAGTTTTTCGAGGCCTTTATTCATGGAAGCCTCATCCCTTAAAACTCCACAATGATTCCACATCAAGGCATTTAAATCATTTTCTATTTGTTTTGGGATTTCTTCACCCTCGCCCACTATGTCATCGATTTTCTGTAATTCCTTGTCAATGACAGATCGTGGTCTGATCAATGTTTCTACAGATAAGCTTCTCTGTGCAGCAGCATTTCCTGCGCGCTTTCCGAAGACCAGAATTTCTGCAAGAGAATTACCGCCGAGGCGATTGGCTCCATGCAAACCACCAGCCACTTCGCCGGCTGCATATAAGCCTTCCACGCTAGTTGAGTGTTCATAAGACGATACACATAGACCGCCCATAGAATAGTGGGCTGTAGGAGCAACTTCCATAGGATGTTTTGATATATCGAGCATTTGTAGGTCGATAAACTGCCGATAAATGCTTGGTATTTTTTCAATGATAAAACTTTTTTCCTTGTGGCTGATATCGAGGTAAATTCCACCGTTGGGAGTGCCTCGGCCCTCAATTATTTCAGTATAGTTTGCAAGGGCAATGCGATCTCTTGTTGATAGCTCCATTCGTTCTGAGTCATAATTTTGCATGAACCTCTCGCCCTTCGCATTAAACAATTGCCCCCCTTCTCCTCGTACAGCTTCGGTTACGAGTGTTCCGGCATGCTCCTCAGGGGCAAGCATTCCGGTTGGATGGAATTGAACCATCTCCATATCGATTAATTGACAACCTACATTTAATCCAAGATAAAGACCATCTCCATGATTTTCGTTTTTTCTAGAACTACTTCTTCTCCAAATTCGTGTGTGCCCACCTGTAGCCAAGACAATCGCATCTGCAAGAAATACGCTTTTACTCCCCGTCTTCAAGTTAAATGTTATCGCTCCAAAGCATGTATTTTGTTCTACAAGTAATCCAGTTACGTATTCAGAATCATTGATCGGTATTTGCAAAGAATCTGCTTTGTTCACAAGTGTTCTAAGGATTGATTGACCTGTGTAGTCTCCTGAATAGCAAGTTCTTCTATAGGTATGAGCACCAAAAAAACGCTGATCAATTTTGCCGTCTTTCGTTTTTGCAAAATTGGCGCCCCAGTCATCAATCTCCTGAACGCATTCAGGTGATTCTTTTGCCATTAATTCTATTATGTCTGGCTCTCCAATCCCGTATCCCTCAATATATGTATCAGCAAAATGTTGCCGCCAGCAGTCCTCTTGATCAATGTTAGCAAGCGCCGCATTGATTCCC
>QCTY01000004.1:0-42351 GCA_003208975.1 Synechococcus sp. AG-676-F02 | reverse complement strand
AGCTTTTGTCGGAACCATCCTGGGGGCGACCAATGGCTGGCTGCTGTCCAACTGCCGCTTTCCAGGTCGTCGATGGCTGCGCATCGCCCAACTGATCCCTCTGGCCACCCCTGCTTATCTGCTCTCCGCAACTCTTGTGGATCTGTCGACCCGGGAGGGATGGCGCGTTTACGGCATGGGATGGGGCATCGTCGTGATGGCGCTGACGACCTATCCCTATGTCTTCCTGCTGACAACAGAGAGCTTTTCCGTTGGCAGTCGCCGACAGCTTGAAGCCTGCCGGAGCCTGGGAGTTGGTCCCTGGGCGTCTTTCAGACGTGTCGCACTTCCCATTGCAGCTCCAGCCATCGGTGCTGGAGTCGCCCTGATGGGGATGGAGACCATCAACGAGCTCGGTGCCGTCCAACTGCTTGGCATTCCGAGCCTGTCAGCCGGAATCCTTGAGACCTGGCAGGCGGAGGGGAATCCCACCGGGGCGATCGGCCTGGCTCTGATCACGCTTGTCATCGTCCTGGCCCTGGTGATGACGGAACGGATTCTGCGCCGTCGCAGTCGTCGCTGGAGCGACGGGGTCGCAGGCGTTGACGCAACCACCTGGAAATTGCATGGCATCCGAGCCGCCACAGCTCAACTGCTGGCACTGCTGCCCCCTCTGTTCACGCTGGGGACCCCACTTCTGTGGATGGTCACCAACCTCGATCAACTGGGAAGCGGCTTCAACGACGACCTGTTCAACCTGAGCCTCCGCAGCCTGCTGCTGGGTCTCAGCGCTGCTGTGCTTGCTGTCGGCATTGCGTTGTTACTCGCCATCGCCAAGCGCTGGAGCGACGCGCGCTGGCTCCAGAGCCTCACCTTCCTTGCCGGCACGGGCTATGCCATTCCAGGCACCGTACTGGCTCTGGCCCTGCTGCTCACTGGTGCTCCGTGGCAGCTGGCTCCGGTTGTGCTTCTCCTGTGGGGCTACAGCGACCGCTTCCTCGCAGTGGCCAAAGGAGGGCTCGATGCAGCCTTGGAGCGCATCAGCCCGAGCCTGGATGAAGCCGCAACTGGACTGGGATTTCAGTGGCCACAGGTGCTCAAGAATGTCCACCTTCCACTTCTGCGAGGACCGATCACGGTGGGATTGCTGCTGGTTTTCGTGGACACAGTGAAGGAGCTGCCGCTCACATTCGCGCTTCGGCCCTTCGACTTCGACACCCTATCGGTTCGGGTTTATCAGTACGCAGGCGACGAGCGCCTTGCTGAAGCAATGCTGCCTGCCTTGATGATTCTGGTACTGGGATTGATCGCATCCTTGGCTCTTGTGCCAACACTTGAGCCTCCTGCCCAGAAGCGATAAATTCTCTGAATCTACGTTCAGCGGGTCGATCAATCCAAGGAACGCAGCTTTGGGTTCAAACGGTTCTGCAATGAAACGCCAGCAGCCAGCAACACATCCGCTGCGGTGGAAATCAATCGGTAACTGAGCACAACCGCGAGCAGCGGTGCCTCCGCCACCCCGTCTCCCAGACGCAGCAGAAGAGTCGCCTCAAACACACCCAGACCTCCTGGGGCACCGGGAACAACCAACCCCGCGGCGTAGGCCATCGAGAAGGCGGCCAACCAGATTTTCGGGGCTGGAGGAAACATGCCGAAAGCCATCAGGCAGCATGCGAAGCCACTGAACCGGATCAGAACAAAAACAAGCTCGATAACCAGTGCCCCCCAGGGGCCACCATCACGCGATGAACCCGAGAGATGGAGAGGACCTGTTCCAGCAGCTTCCAGCTGCCTGGCCTTGGCCTGCTCCAGTCGCAGCAAAACCGGCTCCCGGCAACGGGACAACATCAGGAGCAGCAGCGGAACAGGAGCCAGCAGCAGCAGACCGTTTTGCCACCCCCCGAACATCAGCAGAAGAGAGGCGGCAGCCACGATCAACAGCGGATCAAGGATCACTCCCGCCAAGGCGGGGCCGGCATCGATCTGCGGACGCAAAATACGCACCCGTTCCACTAGGTGCCAGATGCCGCCGGGAAGGTACTTGAGCAGATTGCTGCGTACGAACAAAGGCACGAGAGCGATGCCCTGAGGCCGATGCCCCAGCCACCGCATCACCTCCTGCCAGGCCAATCCATTGATCGGGATGCTGGCCCCCGTCAGGAGCAGGCCGAGACACAACCACCCCCAACCGGTTCCATCCAGGTGGATCAGGCGCAACTGCTCGCCCTGCTGGACAAGAGCAAAGGCGATGAAGCCCAGGCTGGCGGCCGTGATCCAGTGCTTGGGCTTGGGCAGCCGAGGCATCACCAGCTCCAGGGCTCTGAAGTCTCAAACTCCGCGGCAGCTGCGGCCTGGCGCAACTCCTCCACAGTGCAACCACTGGTCTTGCTGAGGCTTTGCAGATCTTCGGCTTCAGGCTTCACACTGCAACGGCCATCCGGCTTCTGCACCTGCTTGGCACGAAGCCGCCCCCAGGGTGTACGCAACGAACCACTGCGTCGGGGCAGCAGCCAGCGCCCCTGGGAGCGCTCCCGTAAACCAATGCTCGAACCCGCGGACCACCAGATGTCACGCAATGACTCTGCAAGTCCAGGTGGCAGGAGAGCCGTGATCGCCAGACCCGCGCGGCCCTTTTTCATCTGAAGGGGATGACAGGCCACATCCACAGCTCCACCAGCGCGCAGCTGATCCACCAACAGTGCAACATCTTCAGGGGATGCGTCGTCGATCCATGCCTCCTGCACCACCAGGGGTTGCCAGCGCGGGGCAACTGCAGAGTTCAGTCTGTCCTCCTGGCTTAGGCAGAGCCGCACGAGGTTGGGGCGGTCCAGCTGGCGGCGCCCCAGTCCGATGCCAATTGCCGCAGGCGTAAACACGGATGGTGGGTTGAAGCTATCGGCAAGCACTGCCACCAGCGCCAATCCAGTTGGAGTGGTGAGCTCTCCCTCCGGCAGGGCTGTGTCCTGCCGCAATGGGACCCCATGGGCCCTGGACAGCTCGAGGACCGCCGGCACCGGCACTGGCAACAACCCATGGGCCGTGCGCACGCTTCCGCGACCTGCCGGAGGTGGATCACAAGATAGGTGCCTCGGGGAAAGATGGGTCACTGCCGCACAGACACCCACGACATCCACCAGCGCATCGATGGCCCCGACTTCGTGGAAGTGCACTGTTTCGACGCTGCAGCCATGCACCCGAGCCTCGGCCTCCGCCAGGGCCGTGAATACGGCAAGAACCCTGGCCTTGAGATGGGTGTTGAGCGCCGTATCGACAATCCGCTTGCGGATGTCAGCCCACTGACGGTGGGGAGGATCAGGCTCAAGCCCTTTCACACTCAGCCTTCGCCCTCGCAGGCCGCCACTTCGAGCTTCCATGAGGTCAAGGCGGATTAGCTCACTGAGCCCGAGCTGATGAAGTGGATCTTGGACCACGGCCATCGGCACCCCAAGATCGAACAGAGCAGCCAAAAGCATGTCCCCCGCCAGGCCAGTCGGGCAGTCGATATGCAGGGATGAGACTGGCGCAGATGTCATCGCCCCAGACGCGGGGCCTCCGTCAGCAGCGCATCCGCACGCTGATCAAGAGCCGATCGGCCCTGACGCAACGCCTGCTCGATTTCACGACGAGCGCGCCTCTGCTCCCGTTGAGCCGTCTGAACGTCATGACCCGACAACCCCCAGAGCTGACCCAGCAAGGCCCGATCGTCAGCTCCACCACGAGCCTGGCCGTACACAACGGTCTCGGCAGCAATCCCCGCCTGAAGCACACGGCTCCAGCGGCGCAGATCCTCCAGGGGCATTCGAACACTTTCCGGAACCGTGAATTCCGTGGCACCACAGCTGCGCAGTCCCGCCTTGAGGCAAGCGAGGGTGCCGACCATCACGCGCTCAACGGGCAGTTGCTCCTGCTCTGCGATCAAGACATGTCCGGCCTCATGCACGGCGATGCGACGCAAGCGACTCTCACCGCCCGGTAGGGCTTCTGCCATGACATGACCACCCATGCCCTGCCATGTGGCGGCATCAACGCTCAGCAAAACCAGGCCACCGCCAACGGCAACGACGATCCAGGCCGCTGAGATCCCCAAGACAGGGCCAAATGCACCCAGGCCGGTGATACCTGCAACAACGAGTCCTGCTCGCAAGGCACCTGTTGAACCCTCACCGGCATCTGCCATCAGCCGCGACTACCCGCTGGAGCCCGACCACTCTTGGACTTGCCACCTCGGGTTGGCATCGGCGCGATCACTTCATGGGATTCCAGATGCAGCTCCTGACCGGAACGGCGGACGTCCAGGCTGACGAAATGGCGCAGATGTTCCAGGGGGAGTTCACCCTTGATCTGCAACTTAAAGGGCAGTGGCCTCTGGCCGTCAGCCCTGGCCTGCTGGCGAACTTTGACCACCAGTTCACCACTCTCGGGCTTGGTGAAGATCAGTTCCCCACGGATGGAGAAGAAGTCATCGCCCTCAGGGAGGGTGTCGTCAGCATCGCTTTGATCAGGAGACAGCGTGCTGGGCTCCCAAACACCGGCGATCTGCAGATGGAGATGGTCGCTCTCACGACAGCGTGGATAGGTCACCCAAAGGTGGGGCTCGTCCATGGCCAGATGGCGCCGCATCAAGGTCAGCACCCGACCCAGTACCACCGCCTCGATTTCCTTGCCATCCGCATCCACCAGAACACCTCGCGTGAGTTGTTCTGCATCGGTCGGTTTATAGATGCCACGCACCACACCAATGGCCCGGTACTGCAAGGGTTCTGTAACCGGAGAAATAGGGTGATTGCGCATTGATTGAGGAGTCCGGGCAATTCAAAAGCCCTCCCAATGACTGTAGCCAGCGCAGTCATTGCTTCTCAGAATGAACCAAGAAATCAAGCGGAAATGCCCCAGCCACGCCGAAGTCTGGTGTTGAGTGCAGCACTGGTTTCGGCCGCTGTTGCCGGCTGGCTGTCCGCAAGCTCACTGGCATCAAAGAGTGCGGAAACGGGCAACGAGATTGCCGCTGATCAACAGGTCACGGAGCTTCTGAACCGGATGCACAGCGGAGAACTGTCCGGCAGTGATCACCGTTCGCTTCTGGAACGACTTCTGTCGCTTGGACGCCTGGAAGAAGCGCGACGGGTGCTGCGTCCCCTGCTGGTCGAACTCCCTCATCAAATTCCACTGGCGCTGCTCATGGCCGACCTGCTCCGCCAAACCGGAGCCCCGGAGACAGCGCTCCGTGAGCTGGATCAATTGCTGTCGCTTCATCCAAACCATCCCGATGTGATGCAGATGCGGGTTCTGGTTGATCTCCAGCAGGGCCGAAGCAATGAGGGAATACTTTGGCAGCAGAAAAAGTTCCAGGCATTGCCAGCGTGAAAGCGCACCCCTGTTCTGCTGCTCATGGCAGACCTGGAGATTCAGCAAGGCCGCCAAGACCAAGCAGCCGTGGTGTATCGCCAGTTGGCTGCGGAAACCACCGGTGATGAGCGACCTGTCCTGGCTTTAGCAATGCTCCGTGGCGAGCAGGGACGTATCCAGGACATGCAGGTGTACTGAGTAAGGGGCGGCGTCGAAGGGGGCTTGAGGGGGTGGGAGACCCATTGATCGATGACATTGCAGCACGATGGGGGCTTCAAGCCTTGAGACAGGGGCCCCTTCATCCGACTTCGAAGCTTTAGGGAGTCTCCTGCTGAAAATTTTTCAGGGCAGCATCGATGGCATCCGACGGCGGAGTGGCGTCGTTCATGGACTCTGACTTCCGCAGACGGTTGATCAGATCCATGGGGTTGGTCGCATCCAAAATCGGCCCAGATCCGCCATCGGTACCATTTCCGAATATCTCCTGCTCGTCTTGGTTCTGGTACACGGGATCAATCTGAGCAACCGCTCGCTCCTCTCCGAAGAAGAGTGTCGTGATGAGGGTCAGAACAACGGCCGCGGAACGATGAGACATCAGCGTCGAAATCGTGCGGCGATGCTAATCGTCACCTTCGGATAAGGCTCAACTGTGCAGATTGCCACTTGGAACGTCAATTCTGTACGCACCCGGCTGGAGCAGGTGCTGTCATGGCTCGAAACGGTCCAGCCCGATCTGTTGTGCCTGCAGGAGACCAAAGTTGACGACCCTCTGTTCCCAGCCGCAGCCTTTGAGACTGCGGGATGGAACGTGCAGATCCATGGGCAAAAGTCGTACAACGGCGTTGCCCTGCTGAGCCGCGAGCCCCTTGAAGACGTTCGCTTCGGCTTTCTGGGCGAGCTGCCGAATGATGCGGATGCCGATCAGTTAGGTCAGCAAAAGCGGGTGATCAGTGCCCTGCTGGATGGAGTTCGTGTGGTCAACCTCTACGTGCCCAACGGCTCAAGCGTGAATTCGGACAAATATCTGTACAAACTTTCTTGGCTGGCTTGCCTTAAGCGCTATGTCGAAGCTCAGTCAGAAAGGGGTGAGCCACTTTGCATGGTGGGGGACTTCAACATTGCCCCTGATAATCGGGATATCCACGATCCAGAGCGGCTAAGCGGCGGGATTATGGCCACTTTGGCGGAACGTGGAGCATTGAACGCTGCGTTGGGCGATCGTCTTGCAGACGTGTTTCGCGTGTTTGAGCCGGATGCAGGCCACTGGAGCTGGTGGGACTACCGCACCGGAGCCTGGAACATGGATCGCGGCTGGCGGATCGATCACATCTATCTCTGTGAAGAGCTGATGGGTTTGGCTCGGAGTTGCATCATCCACAAACAGGTGCGCGGCAACACCCAACCCAGCGACCATGCCCCGGTGAGCGTTGAGATCGACTGGCCGCCCGCTGAGGACGATGACGCTTCTGATGATGACCTTTTCTTCTGAAGGTCCTGTTTCAGTCAAGCGCCCAGCCGCGACGAAGGAAATCCTTGGGCGATGGCCGCAGCTGAGCACCGCTGACCTCTCGTTGATGGGCTCCGGCAGCACCGAAAGCAGCGGAATGTGACGTTCCAGAGTCAGACCGTCACAGTCGTAACGGAGGGGCTCCTGACGTTCGGCAACGACAGCTCGCGGAGGGAGTCGAAGGCGGAGATCCCTCTCCACCGCTGGCCAGTCGAGGGCAACACCCTGTGTTCAGATCCATAGACACCAGAAAGACAATCGGTGTCATCCGATGCGTTCGAGATACATGCCTGACGGAAGCGGGCAATCCTGGGTCAGGATGTTGCTCGGTTTGCATCAGCCCACCTTGGCGTCGGTTCCCGTGACAACACCCGCGTTGAACACCACCCGCTCCCAGGCCATCTTCGATGAAGCCCAGAGCCTCATGCCCGGAGGTGTCAGTTCTCCGGTGCGTGCGTTCAAATCGGTGGGCGGCCAACCCCTCGTGTTCGACCGGGTCAAGGGCCCCTACGCGTGGGACGTGGACGGCAATAAATACATCGATTACATCGGCAGTTGGGGACCAGCCATCTGCGGCCATGCCCATCCCGATGTAATTGCATCTCTGCAGGAGGCCATTGAAAAGGGCACAAGCTTCGGAGCGCCCTGCGCCCTGGAGAACACATTGGCGGAGATGGTGATCGATGCTGTC
Organism: Synechococcus sp. AG-676-F02; assembly: GCA_003208975.1. GTDB lineage: Bacteria > Cyanobacteriota > Cyanobacteriia > PCC-6307 > Cyanobiaceae > Parasynechococcus. Next base: position 34,828 of record QCTY01000004.1, on the reverse strand, counting down.
CCCAGCGTGGAGATGGTTCGCTTCGTGAACAGCGGCACCGAGGCCTGCATGGCTGTGCTGCGTCTGATGCGAGCTTTCACCGGTCGCGACAAAGTGATCAAGTTCGAGGGTTGCTACCACGGCCATGCGGACATGTTCCTGGTCAAGGCAGGGTCTGGCGTGGCCACCTTGGGACTGCCCGATTCCCCTGGCGTGCCAAGGAGCACCACTGCCAACACCCTCACCGCCCCTTACAACGATCTGGAGGCAGTCAAGGCCCTGTTCGCAGAAAACCCCGATGCCATTTCGGGTGTGATCCTCGAACCGATTGTTGGCAATGCGGGATTTATTCAGCCGGAACCCGGCTTCCTCGAGGGATTGCGCGAGCTCACAAAGGAGAACGGCGCCCTGCTTGTTTTTGACGAAGTGATGACTGGTTTCCGCATCAGTTACGGCGGCGCCCAGTCCCATTTCGGTGTCACACCTGACCTAACCACGATGGGCAAAGTGATCGGCGGCGGCCTCCCCGTGGGCGCATACGGCGGTCGAGCCGACATCATGGCGATGGTTGCTCCCGCAGGGCCGATGTACCAGGCCGGCACCCTCAGCGGCAACCCGTTGGCGATGACCGCTGGTATCAAAACCCTTGAACTGCTCAAACAGCCCGGCGCCTACGACAAACTCACCGCCACCACCCAGAAATTGGTTGCTGGTATTAAGGAAGCAGCCCAGACCGCAGGCCTTCCGATCACAGCCGGCAGCGTGAGTGCGATGTTCGGCTTCTTCCTTTGCAATGGTCCAGTCCGGAACTTCGAGGAAGCAAAGGCAACAGATGCCGAGCGTTTCGGCAAACTTCATCGCGCCATGCTTGAAAGAGGCGTTTATCTCGCCCCGTCTGCCTTCGAAGCAGGTTTCACCTCGTTAGCTCATTCCGACGCTGACATCGAAGCGACAATCAATGCCTTCCGCGAAAGCTTCGCGACTGTGGCCTGATTCAGGGACCTGTGCTGGCCGATTTGCCACCTCCCACTCCTCTGGTCTGCACCATTGAGACGGTTGAAGCTGAGTGGTCTGATCAGCCAGTAGCAGGCATCCGTGAACTGAAACATCAACAGTTCGTTCTGCATCATGCTGAGTGCCCTATATCGAGCCCCGCACAGTTATTGACAGCAGAATCACCACTCTTGTCGATCGCTTCAGCATTTCCGGGGTCGACCAAGATGATCCTGCGGAGATCACTTACAACTGGTCGTTCGATGCTCCTTTAGGGCTACTTGAATTAGAGGATTCAAAGAATTCGGAACACACGTCGTCCTATTCGATTGTGCTTATCAGCGGCAAGCTGACCATCCGCGACCGGCTGAATTTCGAGCTCAACCAACAATCGAAGCTCACTGAAGCGAATGGCACCCGAACCCTGAACATCCTTCAGCAAGCAGCAACAGGTCGCTGTCGCGAGCAGGGGTGAACCACTGCTCATACATGCCCGAATGCCGATGAGTGATTGCACAAAAACCTAGATCAAAATCACCAACTTTTCAACATCGGGAAGATCGCAAATGTTGAATCGCAGCCACCCCGAATGATATCAACGTCGCAGCCTGGGGAACCAGAAGGATTGCAAAAACTTCACCATGGATCACATGAGTCGAGTAGATACGGATTCCAAGAACAGAGTTTTGCCGAAAGAGGACATACTGCAAAAAGCAAAACTGATTGGCGACTATTAGAAAAAACAAACTAAAACTATATTTCCATAAAATTTCACCATAAACCCAAAATGATTAATACACATTGATATCTATGAACCAACATTAGGGGGCACAGAATCAACGGCGCAGATCGCATTGACAAGCATTTGGCCGTTAAAGCTATACAGAAGAGCATTCCGTTGGCATGATCAAGTCAGTGCGGAGCACCAAACTTGGCCGACCTTTCATCCATCGTCACATCGGTTTATGTGCCGATCGTGGCTGCTGTTGGCAGTGGGATGCTTATCAGCAAACTCCTCGTGTCTTACGGAGGAGCTTGGGGCGAAACCAACAGCAGACGGATACCAGCCGTCCTCGCGCAATTTCTATTGCGGATCGGAATCCCTATCGGGATCGCCAACTTTGTACGGAGCGCTGAACTCTCAGCAAGCGCATGGATTGCCCCAATCACAGCAAGCGTGGCGATCGCACTGGGATTGCTCTTTACGTCCTACATCCTTGGGGCTAGAAGCTCGATAATCAAAAATACACGTCGCAGCTTTCAACTCAGCAGCTACGTGGGAAATACAAGTTTTATTGGATTTCCAGTAGTTTTACTCTTACCACAACTTGGGCCTAGTTACTTTGGCGTTGCCGTTCTATACGACATTTGCGGCACTGTTCTTGGCGGATATGGATTGGGAACCTGGATTGCAACACGAGGGGAGAAGAACGACGGGAACGATTCATTCCGCAGCGCCCTCGTCAAGACAGGACAACTGCTCTATAAGAATCCATCACTCATTGCATTTGGAGTGGGAATTTTACTGAAATCTATTGAACTTCCAGAGATAATTAGTTCCATCCTCAATGTCATCGCCTGGGGATCAATCATGCTTGCCCTACTCACCATGGGGATGAGGATTGAACAGCTCAGTGGTTCCGGATCATTTCAACTTCCACTAAGAGCTGTTCTCATAAAAATGGTAGCCGTTCCGGTGCTTATTGGCGCCTTGCTCACAGCTTCAGGATTTGCCGGGCCCGAACGCTTGGTCCTTGTCCTCCAAGCAGGAATGCCCTGCGCATTTGCGACCTTGGTACTTGCCGAAAACTTCAATCTTGATCGAGAATTTACTGTACAGACCCTTATCATCAGCAATCTCGTTTTACTTTTTACATTACCTATCTGGGTCATCGCCTTAACCTCTTGGTAAAATTCGACCCCATCAACGGGCAATTATGAGCAGAAATACCAGGAATTGCTAGATTTAGTTCATGCATCGGAGCATCGCTTGAAACCCCAACTAGCCCTCGCTTCACTCCTTTTGAGCCTGTCCGTTGGAGGATGCAACTTCACAGGAGCAAACCAAGCAACATCGCAGACGTCTAATGATCGTGAGCTTTTGATTTGGTGGTCTGAGGGGTATTATCCAGAAGAAACAGACGCAATAGAATCAATAACCAGAAAATGGGAAAAAGCTACTGGCAACAAAGTAAAGCTTGTTTTTTTTAATGATGGTGAAATCTCCCAGCGGGCGACAGAAATACTGAACGGCGGCCCCAAGCCAGATTTAATGTATGGCTATAGCGTAGGTGATAGTCATGGGCCAACATTCGCCTACAAAGGCTTCCTACTGAAAACAGATGACATCATTAAAGAATTCAAGAATGACTATTCACCAGGAATCATTGAAAATATCACCTATCTAAACAAGGACACTAGGAAAAGATTTCCTTTCTCGGTACCCCTTTCTGTCAGCTCTGCCTATATCCATTACTGGAAGGATTTACTGCAAGAGGCAAACGAAACAGATTTAGTAATTAATATTCCTGATACATGGAACGAGTTTTGGGAATTTTGGGGCGTCAATCAGCAGAAAGCCATTCAAGCTGGCTTCGTCGATATCAAAGGTATTGGCCTGCCGATGGCGAGTTCAACATCCGATACCCACATCCTGTTTGACTTTTTCCTAGAGGCTCATGAAGCCAAGATTATCAGTCAATCTGGAGAGCTTGTGTTGACAAAGCCCGAAGAACGCAAAAAAGTCATCCAGGCCATGGAGAACTACACTAGCTTTTACAAAAAAGGTTGGGTACCTTCCAAAGCGACTGAGTGGGGAGATGTCGACAACAATATTAATTTCCTGAGCAGTTTATCCTTGATGACGGCCAATCCAACTTTATCGATTCCAGGATCTCAAACAGCGGACGAAGTTGCTTACTACGAAAGAATTGCATCCATGGGCTGGCCTAAAGGACTCAACGGCAAAACAGTTCGCACCGATATTTCTGTCAAGCAGATGTTTATTTTTGACGGGAACAAGGCGAAGGAAGCGAAATCCTATGCCCGAAATCTCATAAAACCAGAAAATTTATCAATTTATGTTGAAGGCTCCCAAGGTCGTTATTTGCCCGTGTCAAAGAATATTCTGGAGAATCCTTTTTGGAATGAACTTCGCAATACACACATTCAAGCATCCCGTGAAACAGTTGAAAACTATAAACTTGCCTATCAAATATATAACCCCGCCTACACCGAGGTAAGACGGCAAAATATTTGGGCTCAAGCCATTGAACAAGTCTGCGTCAATAACATTCCTGTTGATATCGCCGTTGATAACGCCATAGAATCTATTGAATCAATCTTCAAAAAGTGGGAAAGATCATGAACATATCACGTATTTCCTGCAGCGAGATCCTCATCATTTCGCTTTCAGTCACGGGATCTATTGGTCTAGTTACTTACTATAGTGATACAAATACAGTTGGTCGCCAAGCATATAAAGAGCAAAAGCAAGTTCTAATCGAGCGAGCAGAAGCATTCGCATCCGCAAAAGATACATTATTATCATCGATCTCAGACCATTTAAATAGTCCAGGATTCAAAGAGCAAAGCATCAAAATATTGTCGTCTAAAAAACGTTTTCGCCCAAACAAATCAAATTTCATATCAACAACAGATGGAGATTTAGTGACAAATCGTCTGTTTCAAACAGATCTAGAGGCGGAGAGCATGTCAATCCTGACGGCAGGAGCCATTATTGCTTTATCAACAGAACCCAATAAAATAGGACGTTACCAACCCGTCCAGAATACAACCACATATATTGACCCAGAAAAATCCATCGACGTTGGTCTACGATTTTTTAAGGATCCTCGCGCAGGCCGTCCAACCACAACTATTGCCCTACCAATACGGGACAATTTAAACAAACGACGTGGGTATTATGCTGTTGATATCAATCCAAAAATATTGCATGCCTCAATGTTTAAAGAAGATCAATCCAGTATTCTATCGCCTCCGGAGAATACATATGCCGTTGCCTATACATCATTGAGTCGTATCACTGTCATTCACAACCCAATTCAACCTGACCAATACCCTTCACTTAAAAGTGAGGGTATCAACAATTCACTGAATAACATACCAGGACCATACCTCTATCTCAATCATGAACGGAAGCCGGTTGTTGGCGCCTATCAATATATCCCTGCGGCCAATATGGGTCTTCTTGTAGAAAGGGATCAATCTGTTTTATTCAAAGAGGCGAGGAAAAAGTTAAGAAAAATCCTTGTCGCTGGTGGCTTGATATCAGCCTCTATTTTCATCATCTTGAAACGATTCAAGTCTCAGCACTCACAGAAAGCTGCATAAAACTATCGTGATCATTCAACCCAAGAAATGGATGAAGCCTTCATTACGCTTGAGAAGTAAATTTAGAGTGATCAAAACTCTTCAGTTTACGTTCACAGCTCAGATTACACTCGTAATCATACTGCTGTTTTCAATTGGAAACGTGATTATATTTCGCTCAACATCTGAGCGCCTGATTCGAAATACACACCTTAGGAATAGAGACCAAATCAACGGATTAGTCAGCAATATAAACCAGTGGAAAGAATCAACTGTTCTGCTAATGGAGACACTAAGCAAGCAGCCTGGAATTCTCAAACTTGACAACACACAAATCAATGCATCACTAGATCAGATCACACAATTAACACCGGACAGGGTCTGGCGAGTCTTTGATACTGAAGGGAACTTAGTCTTCACAAGCCTTGATTCAGAACGCAGCCCACATCAAAAAAAGCTGCTTGAACTTAGGCATAAAGATTATGAAGGTTTCAAAAAAGCGCGCAATGGTAAATTCAGCTGGAGCGTTGCATTTTTACAAGCAGGCATCAAGAATGAAGGATGCTTAAGTGCTGATCAGCCTATCTTTAAATCACCAAGCCTTGGCAATAAGTCTGAAGTAATTGGCACTCTTAGTTTCTGCTTACCTTTAGAAAAACTCGGAGCCGCAATTGGTGTTGATGGATCAGATCAATTTAGAGGTGATCAAACCCTCAGCAACCAAGCCATTGAGCGAGGACAGGCTAAGGCGATCGATGAGCCTGATTACCTTGAATTTCACCGAGGTGATTACACGGGTCGTGTGACCTATCTAATTTTTGAAAGCGGCAACATCGTCTTCCCAACAGCGTCTGATTCTCGTTTTGTACGGATCTCTATTCAGTCACCTCGCCGTCTATCAACAACTGCATGGGGAAAGTTGAACAAGCTGGTGACACGTCGCGGCAACTTCAACACCTTTCAGGAAATCAACCTCGATGGCAATCCACTGATGACGTTTGCAATGACGTCGTCATCCGGTAATGCCAACTGGATTGCCGTGAATGTTATCGATAAAAAAACTATCTTTGATCCACTAAACAAGGCCCTTTTATCATTAGTTGTTCTCCAATTTTCAACATTATTGATCACAAGTTTAGCCATTTACTATGTATGCAGGCAGCTCACGAGACCATTGAATCAAATCATCGCACGCATACAAGCCTTGAGTGATCTTGATCTCGCTTTGAGCAAGAAATTCATCATCAAAAAAGCGTGGATTAGCGAAATCAATAACGTTTCACTCGCAACCAATCGGCTTACACAGGCAATTGAATCATTTTCTAGATATTTACCCAACGAAGTTGTGCGATCACTCCTGCTGAATGAGCGACGAGCTGAATTGGGTGGTACGTCTGAAAATGTGGCAGTTATGTTTACTGACATCGATGACTTTACATCCTATACAGAGTCAGTTGAAACCCAGGATTTATTCCGCTACCTCAATGAATATTTTACAGAGTTGACCAATCACGTCGTCGCCAACAATGGCACGATTGATAAGTACATTGGCGATTCGTTGATGGTTATGTGGGGTATGCCTACACCCCTAAAGAATCCATGCGAACTGGCCTGCCAAACAGCCATTGCAGTTCGTAATGCAAGTAATGGATTAAGAGATGAGTGGGCCCAACAGAAGGCACCTCTCAAATTCAACACTCGAATCGGTCTGCACTATGGAGAAGCCATTGTTGGAAATGTTGGCGCAGCTGATCGGTTTAATTACACCATGGTTGGAGATACTATAAACGTAGCGAGCCGACTTGAGGGTGCAAATAAGACCTACAAAACCAACATCATCGTCAGTGACGCCATATTGAAACAGCTTGAGCACGAAAATGCATCACACCGATTCGCATTTCGCATGATTGGGGAAGTCACCATGAAAGGGAAAAGTAAGAGTACACTTATCTATGAACTTTATGATCAGTGTTGCTCCCTGCGCCAACCTCAGATCGAAGCGTTGGATGCTTGGAACCGAGTGAAGAAGAAAGCCATCGATCACGGCAATCGTGCAGCCTTCGACCAACTCAAGGCTGAAAGTGATGATATCAAGATGCATCCGCTACTAATCCAACTCAAACAAGAGCTCGAAACCTCCGCACAGTAGACCCATCGCACGGACGAATATCGAGACTTATCGGCAAAATCAAGAGATAGATGAATGAAGACCAAAGCCCATTTGCCTACGAAGAACTTAACCTGTTGAAGTATTAGTTTGCACACAACAATTCAAGACTTCTTGCTAAAGAATGCATCGACTCAGACGGATAGAACCGACTCGCAATTACTCCATAACCAATTGTGATCCCATGCAAAAACACAACTAAGCATTAATCCAACGAGACAGCGCTTTCTCCGGAGCTTTGATCTCGCTGAGATCAGTATATAAATGCTCTTGCCATTCATCTTTCGGCAAGCCTACGAACAGCATGAGATTCAACGGGTACTGCTCCGAATCCGTGCATCGGCGGAAATCATCGCGGAACAGAAAGACAGGCTTGCCGAGAGCGATCGCAACACCCAGTTCCACCATCACACCTTCATCGGGCGGCGTTCCATTGACGATTGCGAAGAAGGCGTCGGCATCACGCACATCCTGAAGATCGCGTTGAGCCATGCGGTAGGCCCAGCCCGACTCCGCCAGGTCCACCTGACCATTGCGAGCGAACGGTTCCCAAACCTCCAACCCGAGCGATTCCAGAGCCTTGACGAACTCCGGTAGCAGCAGCCGCTTCCACTGGGCTGAAAAGCCATAGGGAGAAGCGAGATAAATCGTTCGGCAGTTCATCGACGTCCCTGACGTGAGTTCTGATAGGAGAGCTCATCGGCTATGGCCTGCGCCCGATTCTCCCAGGGGAACAAAAGCCATTCCGAATGCTCCGTGACCACTGCTGCCTGCCACCACAACGGAGGGCACTTGCTGACCCAAACGGCGAATCGGGCATTCGGGCAGCGAGCATGCAAAGCCTGAAGCGTCCGGCCTGTCTCATAGACATCGTCCACGATCAGAGCATCAGGTACTGGATCGGAAAGCAGCGGCTGTTGCAAGGCATGGCTGAGTGCCACCGCCAAGCAGAGACCGCCCCTAGGGACCCCATAGATGCCTGTCATCGGAATCGCGGAGTACCGCTTCGCCAGTACTGCAACGGCTTGATCAAACTGCGTCCAGCTGAGCTCCCTCATGGCCGGGAGAATGGCATGCGATGCATCACGACACAGCATGCCCAGTGACATCCCTGCTCAGGAACAGACACGCAAATGGTTTCGCAGCCACTTGCTCAACCGAGAAGTGGAGCTGCAGGAGCTCTACGACCTTCCGCAGGCAGAACTCGATCTGCTGATGGCAGAAACAGCAGAAATCCGTTCCGACCCTGAAAACAAGGGTCGCAGCCACGGACGCTGGTGTACAGCCGGCTACGTCCTGGAGCTGGCCCGCATCATCGACGCCCGTCGTGACTGAACCATTCAGTGGAGCTTGTCCTGAGCGGCGGCAGCTGGATCGAGCATTCCCATGAGACGCAGCCACTCCTCGGATTCGAGCAACCCCTGTTCCCGAAGTCGGTTCAGCACCTGAGGATCCACCGGCAGACGGGTCAAGTCCATGACCGAACGACAGGCCCGCAACGACTCCACAAGAATTGTCTGAGTGGCCAGCTCAGGGGTAAGCCCAGGAAACCGGCTTTGCATCTCGTCAATCATCCGAGAGGCTGCGTCCTTATCCATCTGTCACGAGAGTTGATGGGATCGACTGAACGTTATCGACAAATAAATGGGTCAACAGCAGATCGCTTGCCAAGCCTGAACATGATCCAGCAGTTGCTTTTCAGATAAAGAACGCGATGCTTCAGATAATTCATCATCAAGAGCGCGATGTTCATCACTGTTTTTGGACAGAAAGGTGGTGTCGCCAAAACATGCAGCAGCGTGCATATCGCCGCGGGCTGGAGCCAAAAGCAAAAAAGGGTGATCCTTGTTGATGCAGACCGCAATCGCTCGGCAACGGCTTACGGCGCGAGAGGACTGTTGCCATGCCCCGTCGTGCCGATTGAAGCCGCAGCAAAAGCAACGCGGGCGGCAGAGATCGTCGTGACCGATGGACAGGCCAGTAGCAACGATGAGGAGTTGAAAAACCTGGTTGAAGGGTCCGACTTCATTCTTCTCCCGACCACCACACAAAGCCGCTCCATTGAGTTAACCGTTGAGATGTCGCAGATGCTGAATCAATACCAAATTCCTTATGCAGCACTGCTTGTCAAAGTTGATGCACGCAAGGAAGCCAGTGCAGAACTGGCCACTGAATTGCTTCAAGGCTTCGACATCACGGTTCTGAAAGCCCGAATCCCGCTACTGAGCGCTTTCGAACAGGCTGAAACCGAAGGTGTCACTGTTGATCGGGCCATCGACAAACGTGGTCGTGCCAATCCACGCCGCATGACGGGTTGGTTGGCGTACTGCGATGCAAGCCAGGAAATCGAAGATCTTGTGAATGACTATCGGGAACAAAACCCGGTTGAATCGCCGATTGGCTGGGATTTCACGCCGCTGGAACATCGCCTCGCAGCGTGACTGGCAGAACCTCAGCTCAGCGATAGTTCTCAAACTGGAGCGGAACATCCAGCTCATCCTCTTTGCTCTTCACGAGCTGAATGGCCGCCTGCAGATCATCCTTGTTCTTTCCGGTGATGCGAACACTCTCCCCCTGAATCGCCACAGTCACCTTTTTGAGCTCATCACGCACAAACTTGCTGAGCTTCTTGGCGATCTCCTGGCTGAGACCCTTACGAAGCTTCACCACCTGCTTCACCCGGCTTCCACCAACGGTTTCAGGAGTCTGGAAGTCAAAGATTTTCAGAGAGAGGTTGCGCTTTGTGGCCTTTGTTCGCAGAACGTCCTCCACCGCCTGAAGGGTCATGTCACTGGCCGTGGTGATGACGAGCTCAGTTTCCTCCAGTTCAATCTCGGTATTCGAATCCTTGAGGTCATAACGATTCCCCACATCCCGTCGCACCTGGTCGAGGGTATTGACCAGCTCTTGCCGGTCGAAATCGGAAACAACATCAAATGAATAGGTGCTTGCCATGACTCGCGTTCCTTCAGGGCTTCAGCTTAGAAAGGCGCCGATCAGGGAGCTTTTCGATGTCGCTGCTGCAGATTTTTACCGCAACGCCTGCGGCACCGTTTGCCTGGTCTCTTGTGATGTCAGGAGGGAGTGTGGTGGCGAGCATTCTTCCCCTCGGTGCAGCGCGCTCGGCCGCCAACTTCGAAATGAAAGACATGGCAGCGCCCCGGGCCATGTTCGACCGGTACCCAGCCTGGGGTAAGCGCGCCAGCTGGGCTCACCAGAACAGCTTCGAAGCATTCACCCTGCACGCTCCGGCTGCTCTGCTGGCCCTGATGGCCGTGATCCAGGGAGCTTCACTCCCGACAACAGCTGTGATTGCCGCTTTCGCGCAGCCTGCCCTTCGCTTGGCTTACATCGTTGCCTACGTCGGCAACGTGCCCCCTGCGCGCGGCCTCTGCTGGGCCAGCGGTCTTGTCTGCACAGGCATCCTCTACAGCGAGGGGCTCAAAGCACTGATCAGCAGCTGATGGTCAGTCGAAGTAGAGAAGACTCACAACCTTTCCCATATCTTCCGCTGTGCGGCAGCTGGCCAGCAATGTTTCACTGTCATGAAATGCCAGACAAATCAGCTGATCACAACGGCTGATGATCTCCTGATTGCAGAGACTGCTGGCCATGGGCAAGGGCAGATCATCCTGTTCCGGCTTTTCCACCAAATGCAGAACCTGATCGAGAAGGTCGCGAATTTCTGGAGGCTGACGATCGAGACTCTGAGGGAGGAGGACAGTGAGCTGAGCAGAATTGACCTCGAGGCAACCTCGGATCACAGCCGCGTTAACGCCCTGTGACCCTGAGGTGATTAAGGCATGGCCTTCCTGGGCCAGGGACCGAGCCACTAGCTCAACCAGATGAATGGCAACAATCGGGACATGCCGACTGCCAAGAATCGCGATCCTTCGCTTGCCCTTGTCCTGCAGGAGTGCGAGTTCTTGGGCCAGGGTGTCGACCCGATCAAGGGCCGGAAGATCCAGTGACTGACCCAAGGAGAACCCGCGGCCGGACTTGAACGGACGCTAGCAATGATCAGCCTTTGTGAACCTGCAGGTTGAGAGCCTGGAACAGACGATCGAGATCGCAGTGCTCTTCGACAAGACGGAATGCGTATGTGGCCTTGACCGCCTCATGCAGACGCACATGCCCGAATGCCTGCTCAATGACTCCAACCGTCGCAAGGGTGTCGTGCTCCACCTTCAACAGCGGAACATCGAGTTCCTCTGCTCGACTGATGAGTTGCGGCAAGGGCTCCCCAGCACCGGTGAGGATCAAGCACTGCGTGGACGCTTCCAGAGCAGCGAACTGGATATCGGTTCGATCAGCCCCTGTCACCACTGCCATGTTGCGACGGCGACGGAAGAATTCCATGGCCGAATTCACATTCATGGCACCGATGCTGAGCGTCTCCACCAACAATTCCTGGCGCTCGGCGCAACAGATCACCCTTGCTTCGAGACGGCGCACCAGCTCTCCGACAGTGACGCTGCGAAGCAGCGGTGACCGCGGCATCACGCCGAACACTGGCAGTCCGAGGTTCTCCAGCGCAGGCACCACCTGGCGCTCCAGGCTTTCCACCTCATCGGGCGTGACGGCATTGAGCACAATCCCGACTAAGCGATCAGCGAGCATCTGCTTGGCAGCCAAGAGAGCGTCGACACTGCAACTGTCCTGCCACAGGTGCACAAGCACCACCGACGCATCCAGCTCCTCGGACAACTGGGGCAGGCTGAGGCCATAAAGAAGGCCTTCCTGGAGACTCCCGGCACACTCCAGCAACGTGAGTGAATCGTCTGAGTCGATCTGACTGCGCATCAAGTCCATCCCAGACCCCGACGTCACATCCCCCTGGCCCAATCGTTGGGTGGCTGTGGTGTGAGACAGCAGATGCAATGAAGGCAGCAACTGATCCGGACTCAGCCCCAATGTGTCGCCGACAAAACGAACGTCATCGTCGATCAGCGGCTGGGGCAACGGGCCTTTGTTGGGATCCCAGTCGAGGCTGGTGGCCAGAGGCTTACCAAAACGGATCGACTGGCCCGCCTTACTGAGCTGTTGAGCGATCCCAAGCACCAGGGCCGATTTGCCGCTGAAGGGCTCACAGGATCCGATCAGCAGGGTCGTTCCCATCAGCCGCAGACACGTTGGTTTGACTTGGGAATCTAGGCGCTGTCGTCGTCTTGCTCGGTGCCCACCAGCAACCACTGCCAGAACGCATCCGGGAGGTCACTGTCCATGCCGTCCTGAATCTCCACCTGCATGAACCAACGCACGAGCTGATGGGTCACCAGCTCAAAGCTGTAATTCAGCGATGGATGGGAGGGGAACGTCAAACAGCAGGAGATGGTCTCCAGAGGAGCCTGTCCACCGGTCCAGCTCAGCCGATAGGCATGCCCCGGCGCCCCCTCAACCGGGCGCAGACCATCAAACGACTGAGACTGCAGGATCGTTAGAGCCGCGCTCAGATCCTCCTCACCGCTGAGTCCGCCGCAATACGGCGCGTACAACGCCAGAAGAGCAGGCTGAGACACCTCGTCAACCTCTCACCAGGATTCCGTTCCAAGGATGCCCCAACCAGATGGAATGCCCCAGCCCCCCAAGGGGATGTCCAAGTGGAATGGACTTCGTGTCGGCATCACCGGCGTGCGAGGAAGCCTCGGTCAGGCCATGGCACGACGTTTCCAGGAGGCCGGAGCAGAGGTCACCGGATTGACCCACAGCACTCCACCGAGCCATCCGGAGGGGGCGATCAAGGACTGGGTGAACTGGAGCTGCGGACAGGAGCAACAGCTGAAACCTTCGCTCTGCAACTTGAACATCCTGGTTTTGAACCACGGAATCAACCCTCAGGGCGATCAGAGCATCGACGCCTTAGATAAAGCTCTTGAGGTCAATGCCCTCAGCACCTGGAGGCTGCTTCAGATCTGTGAGCAGCTCGCCAAGAACGGGACAGGACCTCATGAGGTTTGGATCAACACATCGGAAGCAGAGATCCAGCCGGCGGTCAGTCCTGCCTACGAAGTCAGCAAACGGCTGATCGGCCAGCTGGTAAGCATCCGCGGAGCTGTTCGTAGCGAGCGGGAACGATCACAGCTCACGTTGAGAAAACTCGTGCTGGGCCCGTTTCGGTCGACGCTGAATCCAATCGGAGTCATGAACGCTGACTTTGTCGCCGGTCAGATCTTGTTTCAAGCAGGACTGGGGGCACGGCTGATTGTTGTGACACCCAATCCGCTCACTTTTGTATTGATGCCCCTGAGTGAACTGGGACGCAGGCTCTACAGCCGAGGACTCAATCGCCGCGATCCGTAAGGATTTCGCAGCCATCGCTTGTCACCAGAACTGTGTGCTCCCACTGCGCCGAGAGCGACCCATCGCGCGTCACCACCGTCCAACGATCTTTCAGCGTTCTGCAGGCCTTGCTGCCGGCATTGAGAATGGGTTCGATCGCCAGGGTCATTCCAGGTCGCAAGGTGACATTGGGCAGCTCATTGGTGCGGAAGTTGAACACCGAAGGCTCTTCGTGCAAGTTTCTGCCAACACCATGGCCCGTGTAGTCCTCAACAACGCTGAAACCATTGGCGCGGACGTGATCTTCCACCGCACCGGCGATATCCAGCAAGGTGTTGCCGGCTTTGACCTTTGTCAGTCCCGCCATCAGCGATTCTTGTGCGACGCGACTGAGGGTCTGTGATTCAGCAGACGCATCACCCACACAAATGGTGACGCAGCTGTCGCCGTGGTAGCCATCGAAGTAAGCCCCCGTGTCCACCTTCAGCAGGTCGCCGTTGTGAATGACCCTTTTCGAGTTGGGAATGCCGTGAACAACCTCGTTGTTGATGCTGGCGCAGATGCTGGCAGGGAAACCGTGATAACCCTTGAAACTTGGGGTTGCCCCCATGTCGCGAATACGTTGCTCCGCGAAGGCATCAAGATCACCGGTGGTTTGCCCCGGCTCAACCTTCTGCATGACCTCGCGAAGCACCGTGGCAACAATGCGGCTAGCTTCGCGCATGATTTTGATTTCACGCGTCGACTTGATCTCGATGCCGCGACGTTTCTGAATCCTGGGGCCCGTCGAAGTGGCAAGCGGAGCCTTGGTGTTCGACAGCAAATCAGCGAAAAGATTCATCAACCACCAGCCATATCAGTCACGCTATCAATAGCTATTTGATCTAGGACGGTGACCAGCCCGCTTGTGCGAGCCCGCGAACTGCATCGAACCCTGGCCCCTTGGGTCCTGCTGCCGCTGCTGGTCACCATGACATCTGGGGTGACTTACAGGCTGGGGCGGGACTGGTTCGGCTGCACAAGAGATCAAGTGCATTGGTTGATGATGCTGCACGAAGGCGAGTGGCTGGGAGAGACCCTGGAACCCCTGGTTGTGCTTCTGAACGCTCTGGGACTTCTGTGGATGCTGATCACGGGGGCAATGATTCTGATGGATCGTTGGCGTCGGAAGGTAAGCTGATTGTTTGGCGATACAACGCGGAGCTGGGATGGCAGCCGACCCCAAGGACACCACGGTGACCGAAGAGAGCAACGAAACAGCCACTGCGGCTGTTGCAACCAAGGCTGATGCAGCTCCGGCAAAAAAGCTGAGCGCCGAGCAGCTGATCACTGCGTTCGAACAGGAGCAGCAGAAAAGCGATCTTCCAGACATCTTTGTGGGCGACACCGTTCGAGTCGGTGTGCGCATCAGCGAAGGCAACAAAGAACGCGTGCAGCCCTATGAGGGTGTGGTCATTTCAAAACGCCACGGGGGCCTGAACCAAACCATCACCGTTCGGAGGATCTTCCAAGGGATCGGTGTGGAGAGGGTTTTCATGGTCCACAGCCCTCAAGTGGCTTCCATCAAGGTGGAACGGCGCGGTAAAGTTCGCCGGGCGAAGCTTTTTTATCTGCGAGAACGAGTGGGCAAGGCCACTCGCGTCAAGCAGCGCTTCGATCGCTGAGGTTTCGGCCTCGTTCAATCAAGACACCAACAATATTTTGTTGGTCGGGGGTTCATCGCCTTGCGCCGTTAGTTCAGTTGGTAGAACGCAGGTCTCCAAAACCTGATGTCGGGGGTTCGAGTCCTCCACGGCGCGTCCGATGACCCCCTTAGTGCAGTTTCCCGGTTCTGAGCATGGAGTTGGATCTTCAACCTGGTGATGTTGTGAAGGTGCTTGAGTCAGCCGCTCTCGGCTGGGTTCGAGCCCGCGTAATTCGCGTCAAATCAGGTGGTCGAGTGGTCGTTCAAAGCGACCAGGGCAGGGAATTCACCGCCCGCGGTAACCAGGTCCGTCTCATCGAACCCGCCGGCTTCCGTCCCTGACGGTTGATCCCCTTGACTGAATTGGTGGTTTCACCACTTCTCTCCCGGGCAAACACCCGGGATTTTGTCTGTCCGAAATTTTTGGCTGTTCCTGGCCGATCCGCCGCCTCAAAATGCAATCAACGCCTTTCTTGGTGTTGACGGACGGCAGGGTCCCGATGGATACTTCTTTGGTCGCTGAGGCGGCACCGATCAGCTACAGCGGGACGACTTCCCGAGTTGCTGTTTTGGTTTGGGACCGTAGTTCAACCGGTTAGAGCACCGCCCTGTCACGGCGGAAGTTGCGGGTTCGAATCCCGTCGGTCCCGTTCAAACAACTTCAGTCGCAATGATGCGCGTTCGTCTGGCCCCCAGCCCCACGGGAACGCTTCATATCGGCACGGCTCGAACCGCCGTTTTCAATTGGTTATTTGCCCGCCACCAGAACGGCCGTTTTCTGCTGCGCATCGAAGACACCGACAAGGAGCGATCGAAGCCGGAATACACCCAGAACATCCTTGAAGGCCTGCAATGGCTTGGCATCGACTGGGATGAAGAGCCGGTGATCCAAAGCGAGCGAATCACCGAGCACCGCAAGGCCATCCAAACGCTGCTCGATCGCGGCCTGGCTTATCGCTGCTACGCCAGCGAAGGCGAACTGGAGACCATGCGCGAGAACCAGAAGTCCGCAAACCAGGCTCCGCGCTACGACAACCGCCACCGCAACCTCACGCCCGATCAAGAAGCATCCTTCCAGGCGGAAGGACGCGAAGCGGTGATCCGCTTTCGTATCGACGACGATGCTGAAATCCGCTGGAAAGACCTCGTGCGCGGCCCCATGAGCTGGCGCGGGGCCGACCTTGGCGGCGACATGGTAGTGGCCCGTCGGGCACCGTTCGATCAGATCGGAGATCCTCTTTACAACCTTGTGGTGGTGGTGGATGACGCCGCCATGAACATCACCCATGTGATCCGCGGTGAAGATCACATCGCCAACACCGCCAAACAGCTGTTGCTTTACGCAGCACTGGATTTGCCCCTGCCAACGTTTGCCCATGCACCTCTGATCCTCAATGCCGAGGGACGAAAACTGTCCAAGCGGGATGGGGTGACGTCCATCAATGAGTTCCGCGAAATGGGCTACACAGCGGAAGCCATTGCCAACTACATGACGCTGTTGGGTTGGTCCGTTCCCGAGGGGATGGAGGAACGATTCACGCTGAAAGATGCGGCGGCAGTGTTTGACTTCGATCGTGTCAACAAAGCTGGGGCGCGCTTCGACTGGGACAAGCTCAATTGGCTCAACAGCCAGGTCCTGCATGACCTCCCTGCTGAAACGCTGCTGCAGGAGCTCAAACCCCTCTGGCTGAATCAGGGCTGGGCACTGCCTGACAGCCCTGGTTGGACCCTTGAACTCTGCAGACTTTTGGGACCATCGCTCACCTTGCTGAA
Organism: Synechococcus sp. AG-676-F02; assembly: GCA_003208975.1. GTDB lineage: Bacteria > Cyanobacteriota > Cyanobacteriia > PCC-6307 > Cyanobiaceae > Parasynechococcus. Next base: position 17,621 of record QCTY01000004.1, on the reverse strand, counting down.
GGATGGTGTTGAGCAAGCTGAGCCGTTTTTCCTTTGCCCGGAGATGGAGGACGACGGACGTCAGCAGCTGGAGGTTGAGGGAGCGCGGACTGCCATCGCCCAATTGCTTGAAAAACTCGAAGCTGATCCCTGGAGCGGTGAAGATCCTGAGATTGGGAAAATCCTCCTGGCCGACACAGCCAAAGCAGCTGGAGTGAAAAAAGGAGTGGTGATGAAAACCCTCAGAGCTGCTCTCCTTGGCCGATTGCAGGGGCCAGACCTGATCACAACATGGTCATTACTGGCTCGAATCGGCCAGGACCTCGCCAGGTTGCGTCGCTGCCTCGACTGATTGCGAATCATCGGGGCTTTCTGACGGTTCGACCAGGTTGAGTAATCGAGCCAAAGGTTGCGCCGTCAATCCCTGCAAGCCCACTGTCATCAGAATGGTCAGGAAGACGAGACCCTGAAGGCGGCCAGCGCCGAGAATCCCAGCCTGCTCAAGACGAATGGCGAAGAGAGATGCCACCGATGCCGTCACGATTCCTCTGGGTGCCAACCAGCCAAGGAACAGCTTCTGCTGAAAGCTAAGGGGGAGACCAACCGTGGCCACACCGACCGCCAGCGGTCGAACCACAACCATCAGCATGAGAACGCAGCTGATCCCACCCCAACCCAATGGGCTGAGTTCAGCCCAGGACACATCGGCCGCCAGCAGAGGGAACAGCATCGTGATCGCCAGTTGAGCCAACTCCTGAATCAGGTTGTCCAGTGCTTCGCTGTAAGGAGTGGGCCTGCGGCCAACGACAAGCCCGGCAGCCACTGAGGCAGGAAGAGCCGACTCCGGCAGCAACCACTCGCTGACGCCGTACATCAGGAAAAGCATTCCGAGGCTGAGCTGCAAAGGCAACCCTGAGGCCGTGTCGGGATTCAGTCGTCGCAACAGTTCAGAGAGCAACCAGCCAACGCTGGCTCCGATCAAGATCCCGCCTCCCAGACGCTGAAACAGGCCGAAGGCCACCTCGCGCCAACCATGGAGATTGCCCAAGACCAGCTCCAGAAGCAGCAAAGCAAGCACCGCTCCGATGGGCTCCAGGAGAAGTCCTTCCGCCTCCAGCACATCCCCCAACGGAGGCGCCAGCTTGATCTGGCGAACCAGGGGCGTCACCACCGTGGGACCTGTCGCCAGCACGATGGCACTGAACACTGCAGCAACCGGCCAGCTGAGACCAGCCAGCCAATGCGCTGCCAGCAATCCTGCCCCCAAGGAAATCAGCAGGCGCAGAACGGCAATCCGCTGCACCGTGGCGCGGATCGTATCGCCGGGTAGCCGCAGATTCAGCCCGCCATCGAACAGCACAAGGCTGACCAATAGACCAACAACGGTGCCAAGACCCGGTCCAAGGTCCAGCGGCTCCACGAGGCCAAGGCCCGATCGCCCGATCAACAGGCCGGACAACAACAGGAGCACAACCCCTGGTAGTCCGGACAAGGCCGCCACCAAACGCGCCGCTGCGCCTGAAAAAACCGTTATTCCCCACAGGAGACCCAGCCGCTCAGGCGTCATCAGCAGATGAGAACTGAGGTTCCACTCGAAGGGCGATCACAGCCTCAGGCCTGACAACCAAGTATTCACCCTCAAGATCACTGATGGGCACATTGACGAACCCCCCTTGACCAGCGGCGTTGACCAACCCCTGGTACCACTCCTGAAACAGCTCGAGACGCGGGAAGAAAACCCGCTCAGACTGACCTCCCGCCAGGTGAAGATGCACGGCATAGCGGCGTGGAGTTCGAGGCATCAGCGCTCGCGATGGTGCTTTGACGTGCCACAAGGATGACGGATCACCGGAGGGCCTGCCCAAGTGAATGGCACCAAGCGCAATGCTCTGGAGGCATAGAGGGGGTGGCGCGGTTGCCCGGAGCCGGTGAGCCCCAACATCAACGGCCCAGACCATTGAGCCAATCGATCGGCCCGCAACCTCAGCTGTGGCATTAAGAGGGAGCGAACGATTTGATGACGATCCAAGCGGCAACCACCATTGCCCCAGCCACACCAGAGATCCCAATCCTGCGACTGGGCCCAGCGGTGGCACCACTGCAGCAGGACGGAATCCCCCCATCGACCCACGGGGTCAGCACAGCGCACCAAAGCAGCCGGCGACGGGCTGATGCGAGCGAACAGATTGACCACCACCAGGGCGTCATACCCCCAGTGCCGGGAAAAACCGACCAGACGCCGCAGCGTCGGGTCATCACGACTGCCATCAGCACGAGAGGGGTTCAGCCCCACAAACAGAAGCGTCCTTTCACCGGTCCCCCAGCGCCTGGTCAACGACCAGCGGTACTGTCCGTCCTCACTGAAGCGGGCTTCAGATCCCGAGATGAGCCCGACAGAGCTGCAGGATTCGCTGACTCGCCTGTCCATCGCCAAAGGGATTAACCGCTTTCGACATGGCTTCGTACGCATCGGGATCGACCAGAAGCTTGGAAGCTTCCTCAACAATGGTCGATGGGTCCGTGCCCACAAGGCGTGCCGTTCCGGCATCAACAGCCTCTGGCCTCTCTGTGGTCCGACGCAGAACCAGAACAGGCTTGCCCAGGGCAGGAGCCTCCTCCTGCAGACCGCCGGAGTCGGTCAACAGCAAAGTGCACCCTTTCATCGCGGCCACCAAGCGGTCGTAGTCCAGGGGTTCCGTCAGGGCCACCCGAGGATGGTCACCCAGCAAACGCTGCAAAGGCTCACGCACCGTGGGATTGCGGTGCAGCGGCAGCAACAGGGACACATCGTCATGGCGATCCAGCAGCTGGCGCATGCCGGAGGCGATGTCCTGCAGTCGATCCCCCCAGTTCTCTCGCCGGTGCACCGTGGCCAGGATCACTCTCTGGTTCTGCCAGTCGATGCCGTCGAATTGAATCTCAGACGAGTTTTCCGCCATCAGCAACAGCGCATCGATGACTGTGTTGCCAGTCACACTCACCTGCCCGACCACACCGGAAGCCTGGAGATTGGCTTGGGCCTTCAGCGTCGGAGCGAAGTGGAGGCTGGAGATCTGGGACAACAGGCGCCGATTCGCTTCCTCCGGGAAGGGATCCAGAAGGTTGTCGGTTCGCAGACCGGCCTCCACATGCCCAACCGGAATCTGTTCATAGAAGGCCGCCAAGCCAGCGGCGAAAGCCGTTGTCGTATCCCCCTGCACCAGCACCAGCTGCGGAGGGTAAAGCTGAAAGTCATCACGCAGACCCTGCAGAGCAGCGCAGGTCACATGGGTGAGCGTCTGGCGTGGAGCCATCAGATTGAGATCCTGATCGGCCTTCAGCCCGAAAAGGTCCATCACCTGAGCCACCATTTCACGGTGCTGTCCCGTGAGAACAACCCGGGTGTTGAGAGCATCACAGGCCTGAAATGCCTGGATGACCGGAGCAAGCTTGATCGCCTCCGGGCGGGTGCCCAGCACGATCGTGACCCGGGGCTGATCCACCGCTGCGTTGGAGAGATCCTGGAACTTTAAAGGCGTTTGTCAGCAGAGACTTGCCAGGTAGAGCCTGGCGACGATCCTGGAGAAAGAACCATGAGATCGCCGTGGCCAAGCCGGTCTTCCCTCCAAGCTTTCCGCCACGACTAAAGCCGGACAGCCAGCCGGACAACCAGCCAGCGAATCCCACCCCAGGCACCCGTTCCGCTTCACACTCCGGCCCAACCCTCGAACAGATTGTCCGATTGGCCCACGAGAAAGGGCATTCCGATATTCATCTGGGCGTCGGGGAATCTCCTCGCTACCGAGCGCGGGGTGAGATTCAAACCACGGACTGGCCTGTGAGTGATCGAATCACTTTCGATCGCTGGTTGAGCGAAATTCTCTCGCCGCAGCAGATCGATGGTTTTCTGAGAGAAAAAGAATTTGACGGATCCCACGCGTTTCCCTTCGTGCGTGTCCGCATCAACCTGCTCGACTCGCTGCGGGGACCAGCCATGGTGCTGCGGCTCATTCCACAGACCATCCTGACTCTCGAGCAACTCAATCTTCCCCCCGTGCTGAGCGAACTGGCGGCGCGTCCAAAGGGGCTCATCCTGATCACCGGACCGACTGGATCTGGGAAGAGCACAACTCTTGCGGCGATGATCGATTGGATCAACCGCAACGAAACCCGTCACATTCTCACCATTGAAGATCCGGTGGAATTCGTTCACGAAAGCCGTCGTTCTCTGATCCGCCACCGTGAGGTGGGGATGCACACGCTCAAATTCCACAATGCTCTGCGAGCGGCACTCCGGGAAGATCCTGATGTGATCCTGGTGGGAGAGATCCGTGATCAGGAAACCCTCTCCACCGCACTTGAGGCAGCCCAGACCGGCCACCTTGTCTTCGGCACGCTGCACACAAACTCTGCGGTCAAAACCGTGGAGCGGGTGCTGGGGATGTATTCACCGGAACAGCAGGAGAGCGTTCGACGCTCCATGGCTGAGTCCCTGCTGGGAGTGATCGCTCAGGGGCTGATCAGAAGCACCGATGGCCGACGAGCTGCGTTCCACGACATCCTGATCAACACCGACGCCTGCAAGGACTACATCCAGAGAGGTTCCCTGGACGAGGTGGAGGAAATCATGGAGAGGAGTGGTTTTGATGGCATGGTCACCACCAACCAGTCGCTTCAGAAGCTGGTGGAGGAGGACCGTGTCGATGCCGAGCAGGCTGTGGCGGTGAGCCTGAAGCCGAATGAGCTGGCGCAGGCGCTGCGGGGACGCGGTTAATCAAGTGCTCGCGAAAACCCGCACTAACAACACAACGGCGAGTCCGGTTGAGAGTCCGATCATGGCCAGTCGACCGTTCCAGATTTCAGCCTGGGGTGTGAATCCTCGTTTCCAGGCATTGAGCTCGTCGGCACCGACGAGTTCCGGCTCCCTAGCCGAAGCTTTGACTGACTCAGCCATGACGTTGGATTTGAGCAGGTTGAAGATGCTAGTGAGATTGCTCGAGTTGCTGCTGTCTTCCGACGACTCGGGCTCAGAAAACAACAGCTTCAAAGAACAAAAGTCTCAGAAAACAACGGTGGAGCTGTCGTAGAGAGATGCAGCATCCGTCAGAGGCCAGCGAGCCGCGACACCCATCTGAAGAGAGGTGCCCTTCGCACCGGAATGCAAACGCATCAGAGCAGCAGCGCCAATCATCGCGGCATTGTCCGTGCAGTACTCCAGAGGAGCGATCGAAACCTGAATCCCTTTCTGAGCGGCCCGCTTTTGCATCAAGGTTCTCAAACGTTTGTTGGCAGCCACGCCGCCCACCATCACCAGCTCGTGAATGCCTTGATCCACCGCGCAGCGCAAGCTGCGATCCACCAGAACATCGGCCACCACCTGCTCGAAACTGGCGGCAAGATCTGCCAACGGCAGATCTGAGCCCTGGCATGCCTCAGTCTCAGCTTGCACGGTGCGAAGCATGGCGGTTTTCAGGCCGCTGAAGGAAAAGTCATAGGGGTGAAAACCACCTCCAGGAAGAGAAATTCGACCCTTCGGCAAGGAATAACGCTGACTATTTCCTCTTTCGGCGGCCAACTGAATGGCGGGGCCTCCGGGGTAACCAAGTCCCAGCAATCGCGCCACTTTGTCGAACGCTTCTCCCGCCGCATCGTCGTGGCTGCGACCGAGCCGATCCATACCCCCTTGCTCGGCTACACGGATCAATTCCGTATGTCCACCGCTCACCAGCAGAACCAGGTAGGGAGGCTTCGGCTGCCGCTCCGCCAACTGCACCGAGGCCAGGTGACCTTCCAGGTGATGCACCCCCAGGAATGCACGTCCATGCAGAGCCGCCAGAGTGCGGCCGGTGACCGAAGCCACCATCAGTGCCCCAGCAAGACCAGGGGCGACCGTTGCTGCCACGGCATCAACCCCATCCAGTGACTCCCCTGCTTCCTCAAGCACCTGTTCAATCAAGACCGGCAGAGCTTCGACATGGCGACGGGAGGCGATCTCTGGAACAACACCTCCCCAGCGCGCATGCTCTGCGACCTGAGAAGCGATTCGCGATGCAACAACGACCAATCGACCGTCGTTCAACCGGCGCACGTAAGCTGCAGCCGACTCGTCACAACTTGTTTCGAGGGCAAGGACCGAAGTCATCACAGTCTTAGGCCTCCCCTACTGTTCATATGTGACATGCTCCCCTCTCAGGGGTAACAACCAACAGGAATTGTTCCGATGCGTCGTCTCTTCGCAATCCTGCTTTCGACCCTTTTGGTGTTCGGCTTCGCTCCCGTCGTCAAAGCTGACGTTGCTGGCCTCACCCCTTGCTCCGAAAGCGCACGCTTTCAGCAGCGCGCAGACGCAGCCTCCACCCCCCAGGCTAAAGCTCGCTTCGAGATGTACAGCAAGGCCTCCTGCGGCGCAGATGGCCTGCCTCACTTGGTCGTTGACGGACGCTGGGCCCATGCCGGCGACTTCGTGATCCCGGGAATCATGTTCCTGTACATCGCTGGATGCATTGGCTGGGCTGGCCGCGAATATTTGATAGCAACCCGTGGCAAGGATGCCGCGATGCAGGAAATTCAAATTGATACTGGCCTCGCGATCAAGTGCTTCATGAAAGCTTCAACCTGGCCCGTGGCAGCCATCGGTGAACTGCGGGATGGAACATTGGTTGTGTCCGACAAGGAAGTAACGATCTCGCCTCGGTAAATAGTTCATTCGACGTCTCCTAATCTCACCAAATTCATGAAAAAATTTCTTTCAACAGCACCAGTTGTCGCTGCTTTGTTTTTCACCATGACTGCTGGGATATTGATCGAGTGGAATCGCTTCTTCCCTGATCTTCTCTTCCACCCAATGTGAAAGCGAAGTCAACGCAAGTTCCTGAAAAAACCTCCTCTCCGCGAGGAGGTTTTTTATTGACCTTGATTTAACGAAGACCCATGAGTTGTTCCAAGCGCAGCAAGGCTTGGTCGAGATCGTCGTTGACAACAACGGCATCAAACTCAGCCTTGGCCTTCAGCTCCTCCTGAGCGCGGGCCAGTCGCCGCAAAATCGCTGCCTCCAGATCAGTCCCTCGTCCGCGGATCCGACGTTCCAGCTCCTCGAAGCTGGGAGGAGCCAAAAAGATCTGGACTGCATCCGGAAAGCTGCGCCGCACCTGACGGGCTCCTTCCAGCTCGATCTCTAGCAGGACAGGTCGACCTGTTGAAAGCTGTTCTTCCACAGGTGCACGCGGTGTTCCATAGCAGTTACCAGCGAACTCGGCCCACTCCAGCAGCCCACCATCCGAAACCAAAGCGTCGAACCGCTCACGGCTTTGGAAGAAATAGCTGAGACCATCCTGCTCGCCCTCTCGCGGAGAACGCGTGGTGGCCGAGACCGACAGCCAGATCTTGGGATTCCTCTCGAGCAGACGATGGACCAGGGTCCCTTTACCGACACCACTGGGACCGGTGATCACGGTGAGCTGGCCCTGCCCCTCGACCATCGATACCGTTGCATGGCCCAGCAGAGTAATCAGTCCTCTTCAACCTCGGGTGAGCACCAAGCCAAAGCTGCAGCCAATGGATCTCACCACCCTGCGGGCGGTGCTGACTGATCTGCGGCCGCAACTGCTACCCAGCCGCTTCGAGAAAGCCCAACAGCCCGATAGCGCGACGCTTCAGCTGGGATTTCGCAGTCTTCAGGGAATGATTTGGCTGGAACTCAGCTGGCAAGCGGAAGCAGCCCGCATGGTTCAGATCCCTGCGCCACCTCGCCAGGGAGCAGGAAGCACCTTGGCGCAGCAGATTCAGCACAGCCTGCGCCAAATGGCCCTTATCGGGCTGGTGCAACAGGGCTATGAACGCGTGGTCGAGTTCCAGCTGGCGCCGCGTCCAGGTGATGCCGTCTCGAGAGTGATCGTGCTGGAGCTGATGGGTCGTCACAGCAATCTGCTGCTGCTTGATCAGGAGCGACGCGTGATTGCTTTGGGGCGCCAGGTCCGCGATCACCAATCCAGGGTTCGGCCGATCAGCACCAGTGATCGGTATGCGCCACCACCTGCCCTGCAGGGCCACCCGCCCAGCAGCGATGAAAGCTTCGAACGCTGGCGCGATCGTCTCCGTCTGCTGCCTCTCCCTCTGAGGAAAGCGCTTCAGCAGACCTATCAGGGCATCAGCCCGCCGCTGGCTCGCAACCTTGCAGGCCCGGAGTCGAATACGCCAGTTGATGAACTCAGCTCATCAGCGTGGCGGTCGTTACATCTGAGCTGGAGAGAATGGCTCAACAGCCTCGAGGCGCCGCAGCACCACCTCATCGAGAACGTCGACGGCAGTTACAGAATTGGCGTCGTCCCACCCAGCGACTCCGAGGCAAAGGAGCCACCAACTTCGACCAGCCTGGCCTTGCATTTGGGGAGGTGGTATCGAGAAAGGCTGGACCAGCGCGATCTGGATCGAACCTGCCAAGAGCTGTGTCAGCGCCTGCAGCGCTGGCAGGAAAAAGAGGACACGGCATTGAGTGATCAACGCAATCGGCTGGCCGCCTGCGATGACAGCCATGACCTGCAACAAAAGGCAGACGCCCTGCTCTGCCTTCGAAGTCCAAGCCGTGAGGAGGTGGATCAGGCCCAGAAGCTGTACCGAAGGGCCCGAAAACTTCGGCGTTCCGTTGCCGTCTTGGAGGGACGGATTGCCCATCACACGGAACGGCTGGAATTGATCTCAGGCAGTGAGGCTTTCATTGAAGATCTGCGAGCTGCCGCATGGCAGGACATGCCCAGTCGAATCGAGGCGCTGACGGGGCTGAAACGGGAACTGGAGGATCTTCTCAACCCGGTTGGCCGGCAGGGGCAGCGCCGACAGCAACAGCACATCCCCCAGCCCCTGGAGCTGCAGAGTCCGGCAGGTCTATCGATTCAGGTGGGCCGCAATCATCGCCAGAACGAATGGATCAGCCTGCGACAAGCCCGCAGCGGAGATCTCTGGTTCCATGCCCAGGAATGTCCCGGCAGCCATGTGGTGCTGAAGAGCTCAGCGGGTCTGGCGGACGAGGACGACCTGCAATTGGCCTGTGACCTTGCGGCGTACTTCAGTCGCGCCCGCGGCAACGTGCGGGTTGCTGTGGTGATGGTGGCGATCGAACAGCTCCAGCGCATCAACGGTGCTGCCCCTGGCACGGTGCGTCACAGCGGCGGAGAGGTGCGCTGGGGAGATCCCCAGAACGGGGAAGCACAACTGCGTCGCAGCAAGGCCCCTACCCTGACCGAACGTGGGGCCTGATCCAACGCCCTGATCCCTGGTCCATCCAGTGCCTGACAGCTCCGACGGCCCCGTACTGAATCCACCGCCTCCAATCCGTATCCCGCGGAAAACAGGCGACACCGAGCTGCCCAATGAGGTGGAGATGCCGTTGGTGGATCACCTCGAGGAGTTGCGTCAACGCGTGTTGCGCAGCCTTCTCGCCGTCGTTATTGCAGCGGCTGCTTGCCTTGTGGTTGTGAAACCACTGGTGAGATTGCTCGAGGCTCCAGCCAATGGGATCCATTTCCTGCAGCTGGCCCCCGGGGAATTTCTGTTCGTGTCGTTCAAGGTGGCCGGATACGGGGGGCTCACCCTGGCGCTGCCGTATGTGCTGTTTCAGGTCCTTGCGTTTGTTCTGCCAGGACTGACGCTTCGAGAACGGCGCCTGATTGCTCCGGCAGTTGCTGGATCAGCAGTTCTGTTTCTTGCAGGACTCGCCTTCGCCTGGTGGGCACTGGTGCCAGCGGCCTTGCGATTTCTGGTGACCTACGGGGCTGATGTTGTGGAGCCCCTTTGGTCGATCGAGCGCTACCTCGACTTCGTCCTTTTGTTGATGCTGGCAACCGGCCTTGCCTTTCAACTTCCTGTTCTCCAGCTCCTGCTTGGGGTTCTCGGACTTGTGCGCTGGCGCACGATGCTGGGGGCCTGGCGCTGGGTGGTGCTGAGTGCTGCTTTGGCAGGTGCGGTACTGACACCCTCCACAGATCCAATCACGATGCTGCTTCTGGCCGGAGCGATCACAGCCCTGTTCATGGTGGGAGTAGGTCTGGTGGCTCTGACAGAAACGGTGCTCAGACCAGAAACTCCTTGAGCAGACTCTCGGCCTGTGGGCCCTTTGCCTCGAGCTGCAGGCTCAGGGCTTTGCCAAGACGAGGCTTGTCGCGCGTTTGCGCAAGCCATTGGCGAACGTCGCCGGCCAAACCAAGCCGATTCACAACATCCAGGACTTCGGCCAGGTGCTCCCTGTAGGCCGATTCGTCCATCGGGAACGACTGTTGCTCGAGAAAAGCCCACATCACCTGCAGGTACAAACGTCGGCGGCGAACCACCAGCTGAAGGTCGTAAGTCGCCCGCCATCGCTGTCGAAGACAGCTGATCAGCTCCTCAACACCGAGGGGCTTGGGAGCTGATTCAGCAGTCTGTTGAAGCACTTTCGAGTGTGATGGAACGGATTGTGAAAAACCAGTCGTAGCAAAGTCTGGCAGCCGTCTGAGCGTCCATAATGGCTATCGCAACGTGCTGAATGACCGTCTGCCATGACCCAACTTTCCTCGAGCGATGTGCCTGGAATGGGTCGTCGGCAGTTCATGAATCTGCTGACATTCGGCTCTGTCACTGGTGTTGCCCTCGGTGCTCTCTATCCAGTGGTGAATTACTTCATTCCGCCCAAAGCTGCCGGTTCCGGTGGTGGCACGAGTGCGAAGGATGAACTCGGTAACGACATCACTGCCAGCGGCTGGCTTACCACCCATCCAGAGGGTGACCGCAGCCTCGTGCAGGGTCTGAAGGGTGATCCCACCTACCTCATTGTTGAGGGCACGGATGCCATCGGCAGCTACGGCATCAATGCCATCTGCACACACCTCGGATGCGTGGTGCCCTGGAACAGCGGCGCCAACAAATTCATGTGTCCATGCCACGGCAGCCAGTACGACGCCACGGGAATGGTTGTGCGTGGCCCCGCCCCCCTGTCCCTTGCTCTGGCGAACGTCAGCGTTGAGAACGACAACGTGTTTATGAGCCAGTGGACAGAAACAGACTTCCGAACCGGCGACAAGCCCTGGTGGGCCTGATTCCGCTTCTTCCCATCTCCACCACCTTTCTCACCGTTCCATGCGTCGCCACCTATCCCTGCTGTTCGGATCGCTGATCCTGGGTCTCACCCTTCTGGTTTCTCCCAACGCCAGCTGGGCCTATCCGTTCTGGGCTCAACAGAACTACGAAAGCCCTCGGGAAGCCACAGGCAAAATCGTTTGCGCCAACTGCCACCTGGCCAACAAACTGACCCAGGCGGAAGTGCCCCAGTCCGTGCTTCCGGACAGCGTTTTTAAAGCATCCGTCAAAATCCCCTACGAGGCCGGCCTTCAGGAGATCGGCGCAGACGGCAGCAATGTGGGAATGCAGGTTGGAGCTGTCATCCAGTTACCCGATGGCTTCACTCTGGCTCCGCAGGATCGCTGGACTGATGAGATCAAAGAAGAAACAGAAGGTGTTTACTTCTCCCAGTACAGCGACGAAAAATCAAACATTCTCTTGGTTGGTCCCATTTCCGGCGACCAACACCAGGAAATTGTCTTCCCCGTCCTCTCTCCAGATCCCGCCACAGACAACAACATTCACTTCGGCAAGTATCAGGTTCACGTTGGTGGCAACCGTGGCCGAGGCCAGGTCTACCCAACCGGTGAGAAGAGCAACAACACGACCTACACAGCGCCCGCCTCGGGATCTGTGGCCTCCATTGAGCCCGGAGAGAACGGAGCGACCCTCGTCACCATCACAACAGCCGATGGCGAAGACGTCACCGAAACCATCCCCGTTGGCCCTGCACTTCTGTTGAGTGTTGGTGATGCGGTTGAAGCCGGTGCCGTGATCACCAACGATCCCAATGTGGGTGGCTTCGGCCAGGTGGATGCGGAGATCGTTCTCCAGGATCCCGTGCGGATCTACGGATTGCTGGCCTTCTTTGCAGCCGTGGCTCTGGCTCAGATCATGCTGGTGCTCAAGAAGAGGCAGATTGAGAAGGTACAGGCTGCCGAGGGCGTTTGATCGGGATGTTCTCCTCCCCCGGGCCCGAGCTGTTCCAGTTCGGGCCAATCACATTGCGTTGGTACGGCCTGCTGATCGCTTCAGCAGTACTGATTGGACTCAATCTCTCCACTCGTCTTGCTCAGCAGCGCAGGCTTGAAAACGGCCTGATCAGCGATCTCCTGCCATTGCTGGTGCTGTGTTCAGTGATCGGAGCCAGGACTTATTACGTGCTGTTCGAGTGGCGCAGCTATGCCGACCGCCCATTGAAGGCACTTGCGATTTGGGAGGGAGGCATCGCCATTCATGGCGCATTGATCGCTGGAATGATCACCGTGATTTTGTTCTGCCGTTGGCGCAGACAACCGTTCTGGGATGTGCTGGACGTTTTAGTCCCATCCGTTGCTCTTGGACAAGCCATTGGCCGATGGGGCAATTTCTTCAATTCCGAAGCGTTCGGTGTCCCAACAGATCTTCCCTGGAAGTTGTTTATTCCCGATGGAAACCGGCCGCTGATCTATGCAGACGCTGAATACTTCCACCCAACATTCCTGTATGAATCCATTTGGAATCTCGCGCTGTTTGCGCTCCTAATCACCCTGTTTCGTCGCGGCCAGTCCGGAAAGATCCAGCTTCCTTCCGGTGCATTGAGCTGTCTTTACCTGGTGGGTTACAGCCTCGGTCGAGTGTGGATTGAAGGGCTGCGCATCGACCCCCTATGCCTCGGTGCCCTCCCGCCAGCCTGTTCAGGCGGACTGCGGATCGCGCAACTGATGAGCGCAGCTCTTGCTCTGACCGGTGGCTTTGGGTTGTGGTGGCTATACGGAAGGAAGAGATCCCTGCCAGACGCTGCAGGCTCCCAGCGTTGAATCATCCCATCAGTTTCGTCGGGGCAGGTCCAGGGGCTCCCGATCTGCTCACCCTCAGAGCTGCAGACCGGATTCGCCAGGCTGAAGTCTTGGTCTGGACTGATTCACTGGTTTGCCCGGACATCGCTGCACTGGCGAACGATGACTGTCTTCGGATTCGCACAAGTCGACTGACCTTGGAGGAGGTGATACCCCAACTGATCCAGCATCAGAAAGCAGGTCGCCAAGTTGTGCGCCTTCATGACGGGGATACAGCGCTTTACAGCGCCATCAATGAGCAGATTTGTGCACTGAACGATGAAAACATCCCTGTCGAAGTTGTACCTGGAATCAGTGCGTACCAGGCAGCCGCTGCTGGATTGGGCAGTGAACTAACGATTCCTGGGCTGGTACAGACCATTGTTCTCAGTCGAGCCGGAGGACGAACAGGGGTTCCCGAACGTGAACAACTGCATCACCTGGCTTCGTTGAGAGCAAGTCTTTGCCTGTATCTCAGCGCCCGACATGTTGAGGAGGTTCAGGCCACACTGCTGGAGCATTACCCAGCCGAAACCCCTGTTGCTGTGGGGCATCGGGTGAGTTGGCCCGACCAACTACTGGAGATTGTGCCCTTAAACAAGATGGCCGAGTTCACCGATCAGCATGAACTGATCCGCACAACGCTGTATGTGATCAGTCCCGCTCTGAGCAAAGCATCAAAACGGTCTCGCTTGTACTCGCCAGATCATGACCACCTGTTCAGACCAAAACGCTGATGGTGGTGGTTTAAGATCAAATAGTGCGGGCGATTAGCACAGTGGTAGCGCACTTCCTTCACACGGAAGGGGTCACTGGTTCGAATCCAGTATCGCCCATTTATTTCACGGAATCATCACTCTGGGAACCCCTTTGCGAAGGGGTGTCATTCACCTTGGGTTGACCTAATTTCCGATCGATCAGGAAATTTCCGGCGTCCATGGGCAATCCCCGATTGGCGGACCACGAATCCGCAGAAACAGGGATCAAATCCGTTGGTAGGGCACTGCGGGAACGCCGGGAGGAGTTAAGCCTTAGCCGAACCGAGCTGGCGAAACGTCTGCACATGGGGGAAGAGCAACTCCAGGCGCTGGAAGAGGGCGAGTTGAGTCGCCTCAATGAGCCGGTGTTCATCAAGGCCATGGTGCGGAGGGTGGCCAGTCACCTCGAACTCGACGCAGACCATCTGGTGGGGCAACTGTCGATGCTCTCCCACCCATCCCAAAATCTTTCGCGCCAGCAATCAGCGGGCCGTCAGCCCAGTGATGCATCGGGATCATCGATCGCCAAAGCATCGATCGGCATCCTCGCGTTGCTCGGTGGTGCCACGACCTGGATCCTCCTGCAACCCAGGCCTCAGGACACGCCATCAACAGCGCCAATCGTCACTGCTCCGGCAACGGTCAAGCTGCCTGTTCCAGCAAAGGATTCCACGATCTACACCGCGAAGCTGATTCTCGAGAGCAGTGAACCGAGCTGGATTGCCTTACGCCGCAATGGAACTGTTTTTTTCGAAGGCAATCTGAGCGAGCCGATGGAAGTGAAAGATCCCTCAACAGTTGAGGTTTTCGCCGGACGGCCTGATCAGGTAACGGTGACCAGCGGCGACAAACCGCCTGAATCACTCGGTGGGATCAGCGACGTGCGCTGGTACAGCCTCAATCCTGAACGCTGACATTGAGGTTGACTCCCGATGCCGCTCGAACCACATCAGCGCAATTCTCCAGACTCCAACGTTCAAGACTGAGATTCTGGTTACGGCGCTCCGGCACCAGTTCAAGTTGGAGCTCTCCGGGTGTCGCCATCACCCGTAAAGACTCAACCACCGGCTCCGGGCGTCGATCGATCGCCGCGGCGAGCCTTAACAGAAGGGCCATCTCGCCAACCAAGCGGCGGTTGTCGCGGGTGGCGAGCACCTGCCAGGAGTCGTGGCGTTTTTTGGGAAGGCTGCGGCGATGGTATCGGGCGATGGCGGCAACCATCAGGTGTTCGGACTCTGAATAACCCAGAAGTTCGCCATGGCGGATGAGATACCAGGTGTGCTTGTGATAGGCACTGAGATTGATGTGCTGACCGCAGGTGTGGAGCATGGCGGCAGCCCAAAGCAGTTCACGGCCATGACCATCGTCCTGATGCATGACCCCCCGGCTGTTGTCGTAAAGGGATAAAGCATGCGCAGCAACCCGCTCAGTCCGACGCTGGTTCACCGCGAAACGCTTCGCCTGGTGAATCACGGTGCGCTGCCGGATGCTGCTTTGGAAGCTGAAGCGATCCTCCAGGAGACCGTGCCGCAGCATCCAGTCGACAATCAGGCCCTCCCGCAGCGCCCGTTCACTGAGCACCAGCTCATCAACACCCAGCATCTGCATGGTGGTTTGCAGGATGAGCGATCCCGGCACAATGATTTCTGCTCTGCGATCGTTGATCGACGGGAGAGCCAGTCGCTGCTCCGGTTTCATCGCCACCAGTTGATCCACCACACGATCGAGCCGTTGGCGTGACACTCGATAGCCATGCAGCTTCAGGGGTGGGCGATCGTCCTCACTGGCTGCCAGCGCGCCGATCGCCATGGCCGTTCCACTGGTGGCAATCAGCACTGGCCTTTCCCCGGGCTTGACCCGCCGACGAACCTTGTCGACGGCGGGCTCAAGTGAACCCTGGATGAAGGTCTGAAGAAAGACACGGCGCTGGGGGGGAATGGGATCGACCTTGATGAAATCCCGTTGCAAACGCACCGCTCCAACCCGCGTGCTGGTGAGTGCGCGAGCGTCACGACCGTCGGCCAGGATCAGCTCCGTGGAGCCTCCACCGATATCAAGCACCAGATGCGGCCGCTCACCAAAGGGCATCCCTGAAAGAACACCCAGGTAGATCAGTCGCGCCTCCTCCGGCCCACTGATCAGGTCAACGTCGAGCCCAAGCTCATCCTTGACGACCTGAAGAAAGTCACGACCATTGGGAGCCTCGCGAACCGCACTGGTGGCGGCCGTCACCACCTCCTCAACAGCGTGACTGGCAGCTAGTTCACGGAAGCGGCGCAGAGTCTCCAAGCCCCGTTTCATCGCGGCATCCGTGAGCGCTCCCGTCTCGGGGTCACGCTCTCCCAATCGGGTGGTCGACTTCTCAGCCTGTTCAATGTTGAACGTTCCAAGACTTGTATCGACTGCAGCGACCAGAAGGTGTGTGGAATTCGTGCCGATATCGATCGCTGCCAATTTGCGGATCCTGCTCACCGAGTCCTTGTTGAGGACCTCCGGCTGCGATTCAGGAACAGAGAGGACGTCCACCATCGTCGGATCGGTTCCCAGTGAATCCACTCTGCCATCGGTATCTGATGGTTTAAGGCGCTGACTAGGGTTCTGCAAACTTCGATGCGCCGTGACCCGCTTGCATCAACGCCTCGGACCGTGGCTTGAACTGCTGCGCTGGAACAAACCGACCGGCCGCCTGATTCTTCTGATTCCAGCTGGTTGGGCCCTTTGGCTCACGCCGATGGCACCACCATCCCCAGGGCTCGTGGCCCAGATCGTGTTGGGTGGATTGGCCGTAAGCGGGGCTGGTTGCATCGCCAACGACCTCTGGGACCGTCGCTTTGACGGACGGGTCGAGCGCACTTGCCAGCGCCCCCTGGCCCGCGGAGCCATCCGCGTTCGCTCCGCCGTAGTGATGCTGCTGGTGATGCTGGGGCTCAGCCTGGGTGTTGTTCTCAGCCTCGACTCGAACAGCCGACAGCTCTGTCTCGGATTGGCCGTCGCTGCGTTACCACCAATCCTGCTCTACCCATCCGCCAAGCGTTGGTTCAGCTACCCCCAGGCCATCCTCGCGTTCTGCTGGGGGTTTGCCGTTCTGATTCCGTGGGCCGCTGCAACGGGCAGCCTCTCAGCGGATCCAGGCCTCATTGGCTGCTGGCTCGCAACGGTGTTCTGGACTTTCGGTTTCGACACCGTTTACGCCATGGCGGATCGGCGTGACGACGCCCTGATCGGATTGCAGAGCAGTGCCCTCAGTCTTGGAGGGACGGTCCAGAGCTGCGTGAGGATCTGCTACGGACTCATGGCGGCAGCCCTGGCACTTGCTGCTGCATCGGTCCAGGTTCACCCTGTGTTCTGGCCGATCTGGCTGCTGACCGCCGCATTGATGCAGCGCAGTTGCCATCCGCTGCACGCCGGGCAGACAGACATCACGAGCTTCGGCCTGCACTTTCGAGCGCAGGTACGACTAGGCAGCCTGCTGTTGGTCGGATTGATGCTCAGCCGCAGCCTGGTGGGATGAATCCGCTTGTTCATCCTGCAGCTCCCCTTGTCAGGGGTGACGCCGCTGCAACCGTGGCCCCTAGCTCGGCTGTGCAGACAGATCAGCATCTGCTTGAGGGTCTGGCGGTGCTGCGCGACTGGGGATTGGAGCCCCTTCATCAAAACGTGGCCGGCAGACGTTGGGGTTACCTCGCAGGTCGGGATACGGAACGGCACGCCGACCTCGAACAACGGGCTCCGCTGCTGGCCTGCTCACGGGGCGGCTGGGGAGCAGCTCGGCTCCTGGAACAACCAATGGCCTGGTCTGAGGGATGGCTGCTCGGCTTCTCCGACATCACCGCCCTGCTCTGGGCACGCCTAGCTGCGGGATACGACGGCAACGTGCATGGCCCCCTGCTGACAACCCTGGCGTCTGAACCGCCATGGAGTCGTGAACGATTGCGCCGTCTTCTGTTTGGAGAACCCCTATCGGATTTAAACGGTCAAGCCGGAGGCGGAGCGCAAGCCA
>QCTY01000003.1:0-44311 GCA_003208975.1 Synechococcus sp. AG-676-F02 | reverse complement strand
AGTGTCACCTGAGCGGCTGGCGATCAAAGGGCAGGGCGTGCGGTTTCAACGCTTCGGCAGCGGCACAGCCCTCCTGCAACGGATCAACGGCCGCTGGCATGGCGCAGCAGACCCTCGGCGCGAGGGCAAGGCAATGGCCCTCCCCTGAGTTGGTCTCCTGCGGTTGTCCTGAGGCAGAAAAAAAGGGGCCAAAGGCCCCTGTGGATTGTTTGAAAGTGGATGGGTTGAAAGTTGATTGGTTGAAACCTGCTGTCAGACAGCAACGGCAGCCTTGGTATTCGGGGCAGACTTGGTATTCAGGGCAGCCTTGGTATTCAGGGCACCCTTGGCGTAGAGACCGGCGTAGTGGGTGATGCTCTGCTGCTTGATCTTGCTGGCATTGCCAGCCGCCCAGAACTGCTGATAGCGATCGAGGCAGACCTGCTTCATGTACTTGCGGGCCGGCTTGTTGAAGTGGCGTGGATCAAAGTTGGCTGGGTCAGCCATGGCTGCTTCGCGCACCGCGGCAGTGAAGGCGAGTCGATTGTCGGTATCGATATTCACCTTGCGAACACCGTTGCGAATCCCTTCCTGGATCTCTTCCACGGGCACGCCGTAGGTCTCGGGGATTGCACCACCATGCTTGTTGATCATCTCCAGCCACTCTTGGGGAACGGAGGAGGAACCATGCATCACCAGGTGGGTGTTGGGGATGGCTTTGTGGATCTCGGCAATACGGCTGATGGCCAGAACCTCACCGGTGGGCTTGCGGGTGAACTTGTAGGCGCCGTGGCTGGTTCCGATAGCGATCGCCAACGCGTCGCATTTGGTTTTGGTGACGAAATCAGCGGCCTCAGCCGGATCGGTGAGGAGCATGTCCATGGACAGCTCACCTTCGAAACCGTGGCCGTCCTCTGCCTCACCTTTGCCGGTCTCAAGTGAACCGAGGCAACCGAGTTCACCTTCAACGCTCACACCAACGGAGTGGGCGAAATCAACAACCTGTTTGGTGACGTTGACGTTGTACTCGTAACTGGCAGGGGTCTTGGCGTCGGCCTCCAGGGAGCCGTCCATCATCACGGAGGTGAAACCGTTGATGGCTGCCGAATAACAGGTATCCGGTGCATTGCCGTGGTCCTGATGCATCACCACGGGGATATGCGGATATGTTTCCGTCGCCGCGAGAATCAGGTGGCGAAGAAAGATCTCACCGGCATAGCTGCGTGCTCCACGAGAGGCTTGCAGAATCACCGGGCTGTCGGTCTCGTCAGCCGCTTCCATGATGGCCTGCACCTGCTCAAGGTTGTTCACGTTGAAAGCAGGAATGCCATAGCCGTTTTCAGCGGCATGGTCGAGCAAAAGCCGAAGCGGAACGAGCGCCATAGGAAAAGTCCGAGATAGAACCTGGACGGATGAGACTCCGCCGGGCAAAGACTTTACCTATTTGTGTTTAATTTGTCACCAAGCCCTGTCGCTCTCGCGACAAGGCTTGGTTAAAACCAAATCAGTAGGTGTATCCAGCGACGAACAGTTGCTCATCGGATGAGGGCTGGGAGCCTGGCACGTACTGACCGAGTGAGGCTTCCGAATTGGCCTGAGCTCTTGCGAGAAGAGCTTTCTGACCAGCCTCTGTGTTGGAACCAGCCCAGCCCTTGAGGCATGAGTGCTGCAGAGCACGGCCATAGGAGAACCCGAGGTTCCACTTGGCTTTGCGCTCGATGCTGTTCATGTGGTTGAGGTACACCGAGGCGGCTTCCTCACTCAGGCCACCGGAGAGGAACACGATGCCAGGAACGCTGGCGGGAACGCTGCGCTCGAGAGTTCTCACCGTCATGGCTGCAACTTTGGCCGGGTCGGCCTTGTCGGCACAATCAGCGCCTTGAACAGTCATCGAAGGCTTCAACAGGGTGCCCTCAAGCAGAACACCGTTGGCATGGCAAGCGTGATACACCTCTTGAATCACATGCTCCTGAATACGAGCTGTGGTTTCGATGCTGTGGTTGCCATCCATCAGAATTTCGGGCTCCACGATGGGCACCAGGCCTGATTCCTGAACCGAACGTGCATAACGGGCCAGACCCCAAGCATTTTCGCGAATCGAAAGCGCAGAGGGGCTGCCGTCAGAAGTGATTTGCAGAACAGCGCGCCACTTAGCGAAGCGTGCGCCTTGGGCGTAGTAATCGGCAGCGCGCTCAACCAACCCGTCCAGGCCGGTGCAGAGTGTTTCAACGGCATTGGCACCACCCAGGGGCCTCAGGCCCTTGTCAACCTTGATGCCGGGGATGACGCCGAGCTTGCCCAGCTTGGTGACCATCGACTCACCGTCGGCATGGTTCTGAAACAGGGTCTCCTCATAAAGGATGGCGCCACTAATGAAGTCACCTAACCCTGCTGCAGTGAACAGCATTCCTCTATAGGCTTGACGGTTGGCCTCAGTGTTCTCAACGCCAATGGAACCAAGGCGCTTGCCGATGGTCTTGGTCGATTCATCAACAGCGAGAATCCCTTTTCCAGGGGCCGCAAGCGCCTTCGCTGTGGCGATCAATTCTGAGCTGTAATCCGCCAAAGCCATTTTAAAGATTAAGAGAAACGCAATTCTTCAATCCAAGCTGGCGAACCGAGGCACTTTAGTTACAACCAAAACGCATAATTAGAACAAAAGCGTTGCATCATTTGCTGCAATCAAGCGTGAGCAAGTGGCCCTTCGGTCTGATCGCAGGCATTACGACTCTGCACGCCTTCAGCAAGGCCGGGAATCATCGGTCTGCCGCTGTGGATGCTTTGAGCCCACCACCCCAGCACTCTGGCAACAGGCGCGATCCGACCATCACTCCAGGTTTGATCAAAAGCGAGATCGTCATCCGCAGGTACCGATCGGAAGCTCTCACCTAAAGCAGCATGCTGAAGTTCAAAGCCATGGACATAGTCCTTCTGATTGCTGCTGCTGAGCATCAGGGAACCATCCGAACCCGTGATATCTAGGCAAAAACCTCGACCATTTCGTGAAACCGAACTGAGACAGACCTGGGCAGGCACGGGCAGCTCAGGTCGGCCCTGCCACTGCAGGCTGGCCTGAACCAAAGACACATCGGACGCATCGACAGGGGCCAAGCCACCATCGGGATAGGGCCGCTGCTGAATCGACACGCTGTTCAAGGCTTGAACTGACGCCACGGGCCCAATCAACCAGGCGAGCATGTCGAAGGCATGGGTTCCAAGGGCACCGATCACACCACCCCCCTGATCCGCCTGGGAATACCAGTTCCAACCCCGCTCTGGATCAGAGCGACTGCCCATCAGCCAGTCGAGTTTCACCAGCCAGGGGGTACCGACGGCCCCCGCTCTGAGCAGGCGATCAGCCTGCATGAATAGAGGGACTGCCCTGTATTCGTAATCCACAGCCACAGAGAGGCCTCTGGCAATTGCCAGCCGTTGCAACTCCCTGGCCTGATCGGCATGCAAGGCGATCGGCTTCTCCAGCAGCAGATGTTTGCCGGCTTCCAGAGCACGGCGAGCCAACTCAAACCGTGGTGCCGGGGGGGTCGCAATCACCACAGCCTCCACAGCCGGGTCAGCCAGCAGAGCGTCCCAGTCGACATAACCGGCGAGACCGTGAGCTGAGCAGGCCTCATCCAACCGCTCGCGGCGAGGATGCCACAACGCCACGCTGCACAGATCCGAGTTTGCCTTCACAGCCTGAAGGTGAACCTTCTCGCCGAAACCAAGTCCGGCGATGGCCACACCAATCGGTTGAACACTCATCTCAGCTGGCCAGTGGTTCGTTGCAGACGGCGTCAATCACGGAGCCGATCAACCCGTCTTCGCCGGCAGCCTCCCAGCTGGCGCCAAAGCGGGGGATGCCGTTCACCTGCTTGTCGCGGTAGAGCTGCTGAGCACAGTCGAGCTGCATCACATACAGCTCACCGGGAGCCTGCTCGCCCTCGGACGTTGGAGCGGGCGTGAACCGGCTCAGAACTGAGCGCAATCCCTGCCGATCCTCCCGGACGCTGCCTCGGTCCCACCACTGCTGTCCAGCCTCCGTCGCTGGAACCTCAATCCAGTCAACCTGTCCGGCCCAGACCGGCAGTACCCAGGTCAGAAGGCTCATGCCCAGCATCAACACAACCCTGATCATGCGCTGGCGAGCTCCATCGGCCTTGAGCCATGCAAACGCAACAGGCTGGCCAGGGTGACGCGCATCTGATTACGCGGAACGATGGTGTCAACAAAGCCCTTATCCTGCAGATATTCAGCCGTCTGGAAGTCATCCGGCAGCTTTTCACGCAGGGTCTGTTCGATCACGCGACGCCCAGCAAAGCCGATCAACGCCTTGGGTTCCGCCAGGATCAGATCCCCCAACATGGCGAAGCTCGCCGTGACTCCCCCGGTGGTGGGATGCGTCAGCAGAGGCATATAAAGCAACTCAGATTCCCTGTGGCGCTCCAGCGCACCGGAGATCTTGGCCATCTGCATCAAGCTGAGCATCCCCTCCTGCATGCGGGCACCACCGGACGCACAGACAATCAGCAGAGGCAAGCGTTTCTCCGTGGCCACCTCAATGAGTCGCGTGATCTTTTCCCCGACAACTGAGCCCATGGAGCCGCCCATGAAGCGGAAATCCATCACCGCCAGAGCCATCGACAGACCCTCCACCCGGCAGAGGCCCGTCACAACACCATCGTTCAGACCAGTGGATGCCTGGCTTTCACGAAGACGATCGGCGTAGGCGCGGCGATCCTTGAAACCAAGGGGATCGGTGGGAGTGAGCTCCTCGTTCAGGGCTTCAAAACTGCCTGGATCGGCGATCACGGCAATGCGTTCGCTGCTGTTGATCCGGTGATGGTGACTGCAGCCAGCGCAGACACTGGCGTTGGCCCTCAGGTCTTTGAGGTAGACCACCAAGCCACATTCAGGGCATTTGCTCCAAAGGCCATCACCTTCATCAGGCTCCTGGATCACCTTGCCGGTGGACTGTTCCTTGCGGCGGTCCGCAAACCAATCGAACAAACTCATACGGTTACCGCTCGTTGGGAAAGTTTGGTTCTTAGGTGGCTCAGTGGTTTCTGAAGCAAAGCCGCCAAAGGGCCTCCTCACCTCAAATAACGTGCCCTTAATGGTACTTGCGTGGCCCGCCGGACGATTCCCGGAAAACCCTTTGGTGCTTTGGGCGGGCAACCTGAATGGGGCCGCGTGAATGGGGCCGCTTTGAAGCCTGAACACAGAGCGCCCAAAGCAGAGGATTCAGGAGTGCATTCGACTCTGGTCAGCTTGCAGCCGATGGCTTCCAGAAGTCATCACCCGTAATTGACATCAATGTCTCTGGCTCTTGCAACCGCTTTCACCGTTCCGTGAGAGAATGGGATGACGCGAACGGGCCGAGAGACCACGACGCGCGATCTAGATAAACGGACCAGACCAAATGAACAGAAGAGTGATTCAACCCCTTCTTTGGGGGATCGATCAGCCCGTGAGAGTGCACGGTGACCAGCAGAACGTTGAAACCGGTTACGAGTCGGCCCAACGGAAACGTTTCCTGCGCTCCGAGGCAGAGGACTCCGAGACAAGCGGAATAGTCTGATCAAAAAAAACCCCTGCCGAAGGCGGGGGTTTCGAAAGCTCAAAGGTTGAGACCTTGTTTCCAGCCTTTGTGCTTTTTCCTCACATCGGCAATATAGATAGAACGGCTGTCACAGTGCCAGTTAGCCGTGGACAGCTTTTTGCTGGTCTACAGCCCCCTCTGCAGGCGGGGCGAACATGCCGGCCACCTGGTCAGGGAAAGGACTACAAGAACCGCGAGAAGAGCTTGCTCTTCCCGAGCGATGCGGTGCCTGCTGAAACAAGTTCGTCCCAATACAGAGAAATGTGGACAACACACCGATTCTTTTCGGATTTCAAGATTGCAAAACAGTGTTTCCCACGATCGCTCTCGCGGGAAACAGGGTTCTGCCGGCCCTCGGGTCGCTCTCCCGAAACCGTCGCGTAGGGAGGGGATCCCCATCTCCGCGCCGCATAAATATGAAGGCCAACCAAGAGATTTGCAACCGGTCTTTTGGGCATCTTTTGGAACCCAAAAAATCCCCGTAAAGCCTCGTGTCTTTGGCATGGGAGAGCACTGACAGAACCTGTCTGACATAGGCATAAGCCAGTTCAGGCCTGACTTTTCAGACACATCTGTCAGTGACTTGGATAACACCACGACTGTCTACGTTCCACACACGGTGCTGCAGCCGCAACGGTTCAGCCGGACCCACCAAGCAGTCCTTGATTGCCGTCGATTCAAGGTTCTCAGCCAGGAAGCATTGAGAAACCGACCCTCCTGCTCAAAGGAACGAGCAAGGGGGCAGAGACGCTGTCCACGAAAAAGAAAGTGATCTCAACACAATCCAAGGCTCGCAAGGCTTGAGCCGCAGATGGCCCAAAGAAGTTGCATGGATCCAAAGACAACAAAGACAACAACTCACGGAAATGATTCAACAACATTTTGCACCAATAAATCAGCTCGTTCATGCTGCACACCCGTGCAAAACAATTGCATCTAGACCACCAACCCATCAACGCCACAACAAGTCGATTTTCTGAATCTACATCTCGCCTAGGATGCCTCTGATAAAGTAGATCAATAAAAAGATATCGCCTGAATCAATGGCATCGCACACTGCCGCTATTAACGATCATCTTGCACTTGAATTTCAGGCCAGCCACACCTACCTGGCTATGTCGATATGGCTTCGCGAAAAAGACCTCATCGGTTTTTCCGGCTACATGCTCGAAAAGAGCATTGAAGAACGCGGACATGCTTCAAAGATGATTGCCTATCTTGTCGACAGCGAATGCGAGGTACAACTACCAACCATTCAATCTCCGGAACGTGAGTTTCAAACGGTTCAGAAACTATTTGACAGCGTATACAGCATGGAAAAACAGGTAACAGAATCAATCAACAATATTTATTCATTATCAGAACAGGAGGGCGACCGTGCTGCAACTGCAATGCTGGACTGGTTCATCGAAGAACAAGTTAAAGAGGAATCCGAGGCGCGCTTTGTTCTGAAGCGATTGCGTTTGGCCGATTCTAATACGGCAGCACTGATCCTTCTTGATCAACAATTCCTGGATGGAACACTCCTTGCCAATATCAAAGCTGGAGGCGCATTTAACCTTGCAGGAGGCGGACTAGGGCTTGGAAACGGAACAGCTTGAGAGATGAATAGCAACATGAAAGGGGCAATATTAATTTCATTTATACAAAGCTAGATTACAATAACAAGAACTTAGAATAATTATGGGATTTTTTTCAAAAAATGTTCAGCCATTGATCCCACCACCAATTCGGACCCTTCAGCCAGACCAGCCAAATACCGAGTGCGATGAATGGCCCAAATGGGAAAGGTTGTCGCGGTTTGAGGCGGCCGGTCAATCGACCGATGCTTCCAACAATCGCACCGCTGAAAACTGAAATTGCCATGGCGATTGCAACACCAAACACACCAAGCCAGGCACCACCCAAAGCGGCAAGCTTTGCATCTCCCAAACCCAGAGCTGGTTGCCCCAGAGCTTTTTCCGCAAGGGCACTGAGGGTCTCCAGTGCCATCAGCGAAAGAGCGGCACCGATCATGTGATCAGCAAAAACCGGTGCACCGCCGGTGGCACTTGCCATCAGGCCCAACAGAACGCCCCAGCGGCACAGGGATTCCGGCAACCACATGTGATCGAGATCGATCAGCACAAGTGGCAGAAGAAGACCGACCAAAGGCAAACCGATCCAAGGCTGCAAACTCGGTTCGACACCACCACCTCCACCACTGCTCACCAACATCGTGCTGAGCCACAGCAAGGCACTGAGACTTTCAACCACTGGATAGCGCCAGCTGATGGAGGAACTGCAGTCTCTGCAACGGCCGGCAAGCAGCAACCAACCCAGCAGTGGCAAGTTGTCGTGCCAGCGCACTGCATGACCACACCTTGGGCAATGACTGCCGGGATACACCACGGATTCCTGCCGGGGCAATCGCCAAACAACAACATTGGTGAAACTGCCAACGCAGGCACCAAACGTGATCAGCCAGACCGGCGCGATCAAGCCTTCCATCGATTCCGGGAACGCGCATTGCGAGTTCGAATCAGCTCCAATCCCACAAAATTTTCTTCAGGCAAAAGCACAGGGGCATGGAAGACAACACGTCCTTCTTGATGATCAAGATCAACAACAACACCGATTGGCTCAGGTGAACTGACCGTGTCTGACAAATAATTGAAGTACACAAGCCGTGCAAGACGGATCAGTTCTCTGCTGTCAACACGATCCCAGCGTGGCGTGGTCGGTGAGCCGGCAGCACCACTGATCTCAAACGACGGTGTTGCAAAAGTAATCTGCTCACCCACAAACGTAGATGAACCGATTGTAGAGATGAATTGGTGAGACGTTCCAGGTCAGCTGACCTTTTTCTTCTCCTCGATCATGCGATGAATGATCGGCGTAAGGATCAGTTCCATCGCAAAGCCCATCTTGCCTCCATTCACCACGATGCTGGTGGGGCTGGACATGAAGGAGTCGTGAATCATGTTCAACAGGTAGTTGAAATCGATTCCCCAATTTTCCCGGGCACCTTTACGGAAGTGGATGATGACGAAACTTTCATCCGGGGTGGGAATGTTCCGGCAGATGAACGGGTTGGAGGTGTCCACCGTGGGCACCCGCTGAAAGTTGATATCGGTGTTGCTGAATTGAGGGCAGATGTGATTGATGTAATCCGGCATCCGGCGAAGGATGGTGTCCACGATCGCCTCTGCGGAATAACCGCGCTCAGCGTTATCGCGGTGGATCTTCTGGATCCACTCCAAATTGACAATCGGCACCACACCAACGAGGAGATCGGCCAGATCCGCCACGTCGTAACCCTCACCCGTCACCCCACCATGAAGGCCTTCGTAGAAGAGAACATCCGTGCCGGAAGGAATGTCTTCCCAAGGCGTGAACTGACCAGGGTCAAGGTTCACACCCAGGCGCGCATTGTGCTCAGCGGCTTCCTCAGGGCTGTGCAGGTAATACCGCTTCTGACCAGCACCGGTTTCGCCGTAGGTGCGAAACAGTTCATCCAGCTTGTCGAAAAGGTTGGCTTCCGGACCGAAGTGGGAGAAATTTTCACCCTTCGCCAGGGCATCAGCCATGGCCTTTTTCATCGACGTCCGCTCATAGCGGTGGTAGCTGTCGCCTTCCACAACGGCAGGCGTAATGCCTTCACGAGCGAAGATGTGTTCGAAGGCGCGCTTGACGGTGCTGGTTCCAGCACCGGACGAACCGGTTACAGCGACGACCGGGTGACGCTTCGACATCGACGCAGGGACAAGATGCCCGGCGAGTTTGCCAGATCAAGGCCCACTTTCACCAATACGTTCGTTAAAGAGCTTTCAGCAGTTCCTGGCCCATCGCCTGACATCCCAGCTGTGTACAGCCTTCCGCCATCAAATCACCGGTGCGGAAGCCCGCAGCAAGAACCCGGTCCACAGCGGCATCAAGTGCATCAGCTGCCGCTGACTGCTTCAAACCAATCCGCAACATCATCGCGGCGGAGAGCACCATCGCCATGGGATTGGCCTTGTCTTGACCAGCGATATCGGGCGCTGATCCATGCACCGGCTCAAACAGACCCGGACCATCACTGCCCAGCGAAGCCGAAGGCAGCATGCCGATCGAGCCAGTCAGCATCGCCGCTTCATCACTGAGAATGTCGCCGAACAGGTTGCCGGTGAGCAGCACATCGAACTGGCGTGGATCACGCACCAGCTGCATGGCGGCGTTGTCCACGTACATGTGACTCACTTCAACCCCGCTGTAGCCAGGGGCCATCGCATCGACGCGATCCCGCCAGAGCTGACTCACATCCAGCACATTGGCCTTGTCAACGGAACAGAGCCGACCCCGACGCTCCCGGGCGATGTCAAAGGCCACCTTGGCGATGCGATCAACCTCAGAGCCGGAATAGGTCATCGTGTTGAAGCCGCGCTCATCGCCATCGGCCTCGAGGCGGCCCTTGGGCTGACCGAAATAAATCCCGCCTGTCAGTTCTCGCACCACCATCAGGTCCACACCCTCGATCACCTCACGCTTGAGGCTGCTGGCATCGATCAGAGCCGGAACAATCTTGACCGGACGGAGGTTGGCGAAAAGGTCCATACCGGCCCTGAGACCAAGCAGGCCGGTTTCAGGCCGCTTCTCACGCGGAAGGCTGTCGAAACGCGGGCTGCCGATGGCGGCCAGCAGAACTGAATCAGAGGCTTTGCAGGCCGCCAGAGTGCTGGCAGGGAGAGGTTCACCGGTGGCATCGATGGCGCTGCCACCGATCGGTTGTTCCTCGAAGACCAGTTCAAAACCGTGACGCTCGCTCACCGCCTCCAGCAACCGCCGCGCCACGGTGGTGATCTCCGGGCCGATGCCGTCGCCGGGAAGCAGAACGACGCGGTGCTGAGCCATGACAGACCGGAATGGCGAAGTGGTGGCGAGACTACTGAGGGGAGTTCCGCTTCAGCTCCCGCAGGGTCTTGGTGATCTCCGGCAGCTTGCTGAAGGTGCTTGCACAGCGCAGCCAGAGTCGGTTGGGGATGGCGGGAAATCCACTCACTACCTGCCCCGCAGCCACATCGGAAGTCAAACCACTCTTGGAGCTGGCGATCACCCGATCACCGACAACCACTCGATTCCCCACACCGACCTGTCCGGCCAGGATGACGCCGTTACCGATCTGAGCCCCACCGGCGATCCCCACCTGAGCGGCGAAGGCGCAGCCGCGACCAACGCTGACCCCGTGGCCGATCTGCACCAGGTTGTCAATTTTGGTGCCCGCACCAATCCGGGTCTCACCCACTGAAGGGCGATCAATGGTGGTTCCGCTGCCCACCTCAACCTGGTCTTCCAGCACAACCCGACCTGTCTGTGGCATTTTCCGCCAACCCTTGGCCGTTGGCACAAAACCAAACCCTTCCGAACCAACCACAGCATTGGCACTGACCACACAACCCCGACCCAGATGGCTGCCGGGATAAAGAACGACATTGGCATGCAGCTCACAGCCATCCCCCACAAGGACGCCGTCGTAAATCACCACTCCGGGATGCACCACACAATTCGCCCCGACGCAGCTGCCAGCGCCGATGCAGACCCTGGCACCGATCGCCGTGCCTGCCCCAACCACAGCCCGCTCATCGATCACAGCCGTTGGATGAATCTCTGCCGGTGGCCGGCGGCGTGGAACCAGTTGATCCAGAGCTTCCGCAAAGGCCAGGCGCGGGTCGGAGAACACCGCAAAGGGAATCTCACGTTGACTCGCACGATCGATCAGGTCCTGTTGATCCGGGAGCAGAAGAGCCCCCACACAGCTTTGCCCCAGCTCTGAACTGAGAGCGTTGCCTTTCTCCAAAAAGCTGAGCTGATCCGCCGCGGCCAGCTCAAGGGAAGCGGCACCCGTCAACGGAGGATCAGCACCGGGGTTGCTCCAGAGCAATCCTGCATCCCCCGTTTGCAGGGCCTTGAGCAGGGAGCTGAAGCGCATGATCAAACGGCGCGGCGGCCGGATCGTAAGCGCGCTCAGCGTTGATGCAGCACCAGTGCATCCCGGTGCACCACCACTGGGGATGGCACGGTGGAGTCCATCTCCATCAAGGCCTGTCGCAACTGATCGCTGGCCATGGAACAGAGACCGCGACCCAGCTCATCTCCCCGGGAATCCACCAACCGAACAGCCTGGTTGGAGGAAAACTGCCCCTCCACTGCCGTGATCCCAACCATCAGCAGTGACGCGCCTTGATGCTGCAGGGCGACACAGGCTCCGGCATCCAGTTCCAGAGTGCCTTCAGGTTCCAAGACATGGGCCAGCCAGCTGCGCCGATTGCCAAGGGGATCCGGGTGTGGATGAAACACTGTGCCCCCGCGTCCACCGGCAAGAAGAGCCTCCAAGCGCCCGGGATCACGGCCGTCATCAAGCTGCATGGTGACGCCGCTGGCGGTGGCGATGCGCGCGGCCGCCAGTTTGGTGGTCATACCCCCCGTTCCCCAGCGCCCACCATCACCGGCTACCGCCTGAAGCGCCTCCAGATCCTTGGGGTGATGGACATCCGCAATCGGCAGGGCGCAGTCATCCCGGCGTGGATCGGCGGAATACAACCGATCCACATCGGTCAGCAAAAGCAGCTGATCCGCTTTCAACGCTGCAGCAACGAGGGCGGAAAGGGTGTCGTTGTCGCCGAAGCGCAGCTCGACAGGGGAAACGGCATCGTTTTCGTTCACGACAGGCAGAACCCCCCAATCGAGCAGTTGCAGCAGGGTTCCGGAGGCTTTCTGGTAGCGAAGTCGGTCCACCAGATCTGAACGGGTCAGCAAAACCTGGGCCACGCGGGATCCGTAACGCCCCATCGCGCTCTCGTACAAAGCCATCAGATGGCCCTGCCCCACGGCCGCTGCCGCCTGAAGCGCCACCACAGAGGTTGGACGCTGACTCAAACCAAGCCGTTGACAACCCAGACCCACGGCACCACTGGTGACCAGTACGACCTGATCACCGCGTTGCTGCGCTGCGGCGATTCCCCGGGCGTAACCCTCGATCGCGGCTGCAGTATCCCCCCGCAGCAGGCTTGTGCCCAGCTTGACCACCCACAGCGTCATGCCGCAGGGGCCCCCAACCATCGCGCGAGAGTCCGCTCCAGCCGCTGGATCCCATCACGGGAACAGGGCCCGCCATCACTGGCAATCGGCCGAACCAAAACCGTAAACAAACCAAGGCGGTTGCCGCCGAGAACATCGGTGAACAAACGATCCCCAACCATGGCGATGCGCTCCGGCGGAAGATTCAGTTCAGCCACAACACGGCGCAGCGCAGCACGATGGGGCTTGCGCGCACCACAGGTGAAATCCACGTTCAGCTGATCCGCCACGGCGGAGATACGCCGCTGTGATGGATTGTTGCTGAATAGGTGCAGGTGCAGGCTTTGACCCGCATCAACCAACCAAGCCTTCACCGGCGCTGACAGCTGAACATCCCTGCCGGGGAGAAGGGTGCGATCGACATCGATCACCGCTGCCCGTATGCCATGGGACAGCAGATCGGACAGCGAAAGCTGAGCGATGGTCTGGCCTGGATCCCAGGAGGGTTGCAGGCAGTGACGGAGACTCACTCCGGCCATTCCCGCTCCTCCAGTTCCGCCTCGATACGGGGCTGGATGCGATCGAAGGCCTCCCCTTCAACCAATTCAGCCTGGCCATCCACCATTCGAGCTACCACGAAGAAGGGATCCAGAGGGATGTACAGGCCATATTCCTGTTCCTTGACCATGAAGCTCACCAGAAGCTCATAGGTCTCCGCGTCCTCGTCTCCATCGTCCTCATCCTCTTCATCAAACTCATCCGGGTCAGGCTCCTCCAGTTCCCCGCTGACGGTGAGGGTCACAGCGGAACGCACCAGGGTTAGCTCATGCTCCTGGAGAACAACGTCCGCCACCGAGAGGATCGGTTCACTGCTGTCGACACTGGTGATCGGCTCCGGATCACCCTCGTCCTGAAGACGGAACAGGGACACCGGAGTATCCACAGGTGTAAGCAGCGCGTAATCATGCCCATCGAGTGGGATCAGCTGCTCCAGAAAGCAGAGCAGGTCCTTTCCGTCACTGTCCCGCACGAGCACGGTGGGAACGTCACCGCTGCTGCCGGTGGCGGAGTCGCGCATGAAATCGGAAGGCACTGAGCTCAGGATCCACCATCGCGTGACGTGGTGCCCGCGGGACCTCCATCGGGCTGGGCCGGTTTTAGCTCCGGCCCCTCCTGCAACCACTGCTCCAAGAGCAGGGCAGCCGCCGCACTATCCAGTCGACCACTGCGATCACCCGCCAGACCATGGCGTTCCGCTGCAGCCCAGGTACTGCTGTGTTCATTGACCCAAGCCAGGGGAAGCTCAAGAGCAGCCGCCAAGCGCAACCCATAGCGACGGCAGTGCACCGACTGTTCTGTGGGATCTCCAGCCGCATCGAGGGGCAGACCCACCACCAGGCCCTGCACATGGCGTTCACGGCAGTGGCGTCGCAACAATGTCAGGTCAGCTTCAAAGCGGCCGCGATGCAACGCAGGCAAAGGGGTCACCGTGATGCCGAGGCCATCACAACCGGCCAGGCCGATACGACGACGGCCCACATCCAGGCTGAGGACTGAGCAGGGCACGGGCACCTCAGCGGCGACCGAGGCTGGGGGAGGGGAACGGTTGCCCCTGGGGGCGCAAGCGGCTGAAAACCTGATCGAATGAGCGGCTGAGC
Organism: Synechococcus sp. AG-676-F02; assembly: GCA_003208975.1. Taxonomy (GTDB): domain Bacteria; phylum Cyanobacteriota; class Cyanobacteriia; order PCC-6307; family Cyanobiaceae; genus Parasynechococcus. Next base: position 30,040 of record QCTY01000003.1, on the reverse strand, counting down.
TGAGCGTTGCGGGGCGTCGTCTGACGGCGCCAGAGACTGCGACCAAGCAACAACTGCTCCTCTCCGCGCGTCCAGCCTTGGTCCAGCAGACATGCCGCCATCGGAGCATCATCCAGGGCTGTCACAAGGCTGGCGGAGGCCTGCGAGCAATGAATCCGCTCAAGTACATAAGGGAGAGCGTGATCCAGGCGTGGGTCCCAGGCCACATCGCGCATCAGTTCAAGCTGACGGGCTTGTCCTCGCTCATTCAGCTGCAAACAACCGGCCAAAACCGTCTCGCCAGCGAGAAGGACACCGCAGCCGGCACCACGATGATCCAGAAGATCAAGCCAATGGCGATCGGTGATCTGGCGCAGATGACTGAAACAGCCGCCCTGCTCAAGCGGCCATAAACGCTGGGCGTTGCGACGATTGATCGGTTGCCATGCCAGACCCGGCTGCAAAGGAGCCGCAGTCTTTGACGGCGCCGAGGGAGGCAGCCAGACCTGGAATGGACGCAAGGGCTGAAACCCAAGCTCGCGCAACAGCGCGATGGCGTCGGCGTCGGCCGCTGGACAGCGAATCACCCAGCTCCGCACCTGGTGTTCTCCCCGCTGAACAGCCGCTTGAAGAAGAGTGCGTTGAACGGTTCGGCGGCTGACCTGAGCGCTGGTGCGCAGCTGCTGAGGCCAGTGCAGGGTCCAGCAGCTACCCCGTCGATTGATCGGATGGGAGACCGCGGCTGCCAGGGGACCTTCCGCATCAACGCCCACGACACAACGGGGGGAACGACTGGGCAGAAGATCAGGAAAGCGCTGCTCGATCCGAGCGACCAGATCGCCCAACAACACACTTTGCAACTGGGGAAACCAGGCAAGATGAGTTGGATTGAGTGGCTCAACCTTGAGGGTGGAGCAGGGGTCCTGAGTCATCACATCCCCTCCACCGAGCAGTAACTCAACTCAATCTAGTGCTCATCACAGGGTTGGACGCACAAGCACCAGAGGGGTGCGCTGGTTTGCGTTTCCTGCGGGATTCGGCTTGAGCGCTCGAGTCAGCAGATCTTCATCACAGCCGGAGCTGGAGGCCAGCACTTTCACCCGACCGAGATCGTTGACGTCAACGATGGCAACGACGACACCCAGTGCTGATGCTGCCTCCTCGCAGAATGCCTGAGAATGATCCGGACCCAGAACAATCGTCTGGTCATAGGGAGGCGTTGTACCGGTGATGTCGTCGATCAACCTCGCCTGATCACCGGCCAACCGATAAAAACCGCCGGGGACACCTGCCAGTTTCAACAGCAAGCCACCAATCCATGCACACAACACCCGTGTCGGCCCTACGAGATCGATCAGAGTTTGCATTCCGCAGGCCGTGGCCAGACTGCTGGTGGGATGGAAAACACGGCAGGCCAGACGGGCCACCAGACCAGGATTGACTTCACTGGGGTGTCGATAACGGCCTTGAATGACCGCCAAAGGCGTTTCCCCAAGTGTGAGCACATCACCTGGCTGAACAACGTTTTCGGCGTAGCGGCGCAAAACCGCGATCGGATCGTCCAGGGGGCCGAGCAGGTGGGTGCGCAGAGGAAGCACCTGGCAACGCTCCCCGGATTGGAATGAAGCGTCGGCTACCGATATTGGGTTCGGGCGACGCAGTGGAACCAACACACCCTGGCGTCGAGACAGCCGACCGAACGGTCCATAATTGATCCAATAAATCTCAACCCAGAGGCTGTCAACGACGCTCTGAGCCTCGGGGCCGCTGATCGTGATGCTGACCCGGGCGCTGGTGCTGCTGCGCCCTTTGACGATGTAAGCCGCCCAATAGCCATCAGCTCGCGACTCCTCGTCGCGATGCTGGGCTTCGATCCGAGTGGTCACCTGCAGGCCAGAGGGATCGGCCTGCCCCAGCAACACCGGATCAACCCTCAGCTCGGGGACGAACACCTCCATGCGTCGGTGGGGATTACTGATCTCCAGCCAACCCGTTACATGAATCGTGTCGCCGTCGTTCTGAACACTCCAATCTCTGGGACTGAGCCGCAAAGGGGACGCAGGACGAAGCCGATGACGCAGTTCGAGCCAGGTGACTCCGAGTCCCAGGGCCAACGGAGCGATCAGCACAGACACAGCGTCTACCAAAGTTCGCCGCAGCGTAAAGCTGCATCAGCAGTCCACACTCGATCCGACGCGTTATCCGGATGTGACCTCGATGTTCACTTCGTTGAAGCTGCCCTCCTGATCGAGTGACGGCAACTCCGGCGCCGGCAGACCTGTGGCCTCGCTAATCCCCTCATTGATCTCCTTCAGAGGAACCTGCCCCTCCTGGTCAAACATCACACGCCCGTCAGGACCGATCACAACCACTTGCGGAATCAAACCGTGCCAGTAGCTGGCCGGATCAGCGGGGCCCGTCGCCTCGCGGCCCTGCAGAGGGTCAACGGTGAGCGGAAGAAGATCGATGTTGCGCCCCCACAGCCTCTGCAGCTCTGATACCACAGGAGCAAAACGTTTGCTCACGGCACTGTCATCGAGGTAGTAAACGATCACGGCGGTGCGCCCCTGATCCAGGGCTTCCGACAGGGGATTGGCGGGGGGAACCAAGGAGCCGTTGCCGGCATAGAGGGCATAGATATTGCCGTCGTAACGATCGTCGTTGAGAACGGCCTGAGCCGGGGTAGCCACAAGCACCAGAGCAGCAAGAAGGCTCAGAGCGCGAACCAGTAGACAGCCCATCAAGCCGAGGTCGGAACGGCCATTGTGGCCTCAGCCACGCCCCAGGCCACGACCCATGCCCTGGGCGATGCCACGACCGATCAGACCGATCGCCCGTCCGAGCACCTGGGTGAGAAGAACCACCGCCAGATCTCCCAGGCGTTGGATCACAGCCTGAACCTGGGGAGCCAGAGCGTCACGGGTCTCCAGCAGCAGGGCCACCTGACGCTGCCACCAGCCCAGCTGGTTGAGCTCCTCATCACGGGGCTCGGTGAGCAGGCGCGGTTGGATCCGACCTCCGCGCAGCTCAAACAGCAATCGTCGGCTCTCGTAAAGCTGAATGGGGCGTTCGATCCAGTCTGCCCAGCGAAGCTGACTGTTCAGCTGATTCCGCACACGATCCAGTTCACGGGTTGCCAGCAACCGCTCCCCAAGCAAGTAGCGGCGTAACTCAGGCCAGCTTCCGCATGCCTCCAGCAGCTCGGCAGCGATCAGCTCGGCGGTGCGCACCAACCAGTTGCTGACCAGCGACTCCAACTGCAGCAGGGCTCGGGGATCATCTGCCGGCAGCAGCTGACCATTAACCAACACGGGCTGATCAGCCAGAAGCGGTGCCAGCATCCTGATGGGATCGGGCAGGTCTTCGTCCTCTTCAGTGAATTCGGCATCATCCAGCAGCGCTGCCGCCACTGGCAGCAGCGCACCGTTCCGCGGGATCCGCACGTAGCTTCCGGCCATCGACGTCAGCGCCTGCCGCCGCAGTTCAGGCTGCAGATCATTCCAGCAATCGGGATCCAGCTCATCCCGCCGCAAACGAGCCAGCAGCTGATCAAGTTGCTGCAGCAAGGCCAGCAGCAACTCCCGGCGCCGCTCCGGTTGAAGAGCTTCAATCGCCAACAACCTGCCGGTTGCATTGCTGAGGCCTGCCTGCACCGCATCAGCCAGACGGTCATGGATGGAGTCCCAGACCGCCGCGGCATTGCGCTGGCGCAACGTGATCGATGTGGAGTCGTGATCATCGGAGGACAGACGGGATGCCGCCTTGAAAGGAACGGCATCCGCCAAACCCATCTGCAGTGGTCCCCATAGCCACAACAACAGCGCACGAGCCTGGTGCAGCTCACGGCAGCGGCCCTCCAGAAGAAACCTCAGCAGGCTTTCCTTCGGTGGGGGCTTCAGCATCGCTTCGATCACCTGCAGATCGTTGCTGATCTGTTGCAGGCCGCTCACCAGCAACCACTGGCCCAGGCCCATGGCCGGTGAAATGGTCTGGCTTGGCTGCGATGAAGACGCCTGAAGCTGAACCACCCGACCACCGCTGAGCATGGTTTCGATGGCGTCCGTCAATTGCTCCAAACCGCCGCTCTGCAGCAGGCCCTCTGCCCCGAGAGCCAGAAGCTGATCCCTGCTTGCGGTGAATGATTCAGGCAGCAGTAACAACAGTGGTGCCGGCTGCCAACGCTCCTGCAACCGCCGCACCTCCTGCTGCAACGCCGGCAAAGACAGCACGGCATCGATGGACCAGATCACCATCTTCGGTGCGCCCTTTAGCTGTTCGGGCTTTAGAACCATGATCCAATCGGACATTCGGCTGGTCAGCTGCAGAGCAAGGGACTCTCCGAATGGCTTCGGAGCCAACAGCAACATCCGCACTGGAGAGGAGGCAGCCAAGCGGAAACAAGAGACGATGTCGTCAAGGTACCGAGCCTTGGCTCAGTTCTCCAGGGCGCGACGACCGTTCAGTTGAAGGGTGTACGACTCAATACGAAAGCCGGACGTCTGCTCAATTCGATCGAGAAGATCCGCAGGAAGTTCGACATCGATGTCTTCAATGGACCCGGTGTCCAGACAGGTGAGATGACTGTGGGGGTCACTGCGGTAGCCGTACAAGCGGCCACTGGCTCGATCGAGACACTCAATCACTCCAGCGGACTGGAGCGCCTCCAGATTTTGATAGACGGATGTATGGCCGATGCTTCGACCTCTTGAATTGAGCTTTTCGAAAATGTCACGTGCGCTGAGGTGACTTTTTTCAGTCCAGAGCAGATCCAGCACCATGCGCCGCTGACGGCTCAGACGCATCCCCAGATCGCGGCACTGTTCGAAAACATCATTGAGACCTCGAGTGGAGGTGACGTTCACTTCGGAAGTGGCGTCGCGCCTTAACACGTGGGGGTCGTCATTAAAAACACTTTAAGGCGCGTCGATCACCGATGCATCAGGCCAGATCAGCCGAACAGTTCGTGACATCCTGCAGCCGAGATTCCGCCAGAGCCTGAATCGACTCCGCCAAATCGACTCGACCGTCATACAAGGCCCGACCAACAATCACGCCACTCACGCCAAGGGGCTCCAGAGGAAGAAGAGAGAGCAGATCAGCCATGCAGCCAATACCTCCGGATGCAATCACAGGAACCGTACTGGCCTGAGCCATGGCCCGCAAAGCGTCGAGGTTGGGGCCCGCCAGAGTTCCATCAGTGGCGATATCGGTGGTGATGATCGCCGCGATTCCTGCATCGCTGAAGTGCTGGGCCAGATCCGTTGCAAGAACGTCGCTTTGCTCGATCCAGCCGCGGGTCGCCACCCGGCCATCCTTGGCGTCGATCCCCACCACGATCCGACCGGGATAGCGCTTGGCCAGATCCGTCACCAGGGCGGGTTGCTCTATCGCCACCGTGCCGAGAATCACCCGGTCGAGCCCACAGGCCAGCAGATCTGCAGCCCGCTCCAGCGAACGCACCCCGCCCCCCAGCTGTACCGGAATATCCAGTGCCGAAGTGATGGCACGAACCGCTGCGTCGTTTACCGGTTCTCCACGTTTGGCACCATCGAGGTCGACCAGATGCAAGCGACTGGCCCCCTTTTCCTGCCAGCTACGGGCCTGTGCCACGGGTTCATCGCTGAAGCGAGTCACCTGGTCGTAATCGCCCTGATGCAAGCGAACGCAGGCACCATCCAGCAGATCGATAGCGGGAATGATCTCCATGACAGGCAACCGTCGAACAACCATCCTGCAGCTCCACGCTTCAATGGTTTGTTGTTGTGCAGTGGGCTGTTGTGAAGATCCTGGTGATGGGGGGAACCCGCTTTGTCGGCAAGCCCCTCGTGGCTCGTCTGCAGGCTCAGGGCCATGAGCTCACCCTGTTCACGCGCGGAAAGAATCCAGTTCCAGCAGGGGTTGAGCACCTGAGCGGCGACCGAAGCAGCGTTGAAGGGCTGACGGCTCTAGAAGGGCGCCGTTTCGACGTGATCATCGACAGCTCCGGCAGGACACTGGAGGACAGCAGCCGAGTAATTTCCCTCACAGGTGCACCAAGCCATCGCTTTGTTTATGTGAGCTCTGCCGGGGTGTATGCCGGATCTGATCAGTGGCCCCTTACAGAGGAGAGCCCCACTGATCCCAAAAGCCGCCACGCGGGCAAAGCCGACACCGAGCGCTGGTTGGCGTCGGAAGGGATCCCTTTCACCAGTTTCCGACCGACGTACATCTATGGACCTGGCAATTACAACCCGATCGAGCGCTGGTTCTTTGATCGGATTCTGCACAACCGCCCCGTCCCTCTTCCTGGCACTGGCAGCACAATCACCCAGCTGGGGCATGTGGATGATCTGGCGGAGGCCATGGCGCGTTGCATTGACGTAGAGGCCTCCACCAACAGGATTTACAACTGTTCCGGCAAGCAGGGCATCACCTTCAAGGGTTTGATCCGAGCCGCTGCGGTGGCCTGCGGTCGAGACCCCGCCAGCGTGGAAATGCGCAGTTTTGATCCTTCCAACCTCGACCCCAAGGCCCGCAAGGCCTTCCCTTTGCGGCTGGACCATTTCCTCACCGACATCACAAGGGTTGAACGGGAACTGGCCTGGCAACCGCGCTTCGACCTGGCAACCGGTCTGGCGAACAGCTACAGCCAGGACATTGCAGTGAAACCCACGACTAAACCGGACTTCAGCTCTGATGCAACGCTGATCGGGGCCTGAGATAGGCCGTTGCAGAACCCAGAGCCAGCAGCAACGACGGCCAGAACAACCACCAACCCACAGTCAGCGCCTGACCATGGCCGACCCATCCATTCGGCCACAGCAACAGCAGGAGACTGAGGAACTGAAGGATGGTTTTGGCCTTGCCGCTGTTCGAGGCCGGAGCTCCATCCTCCGCCTGGGAGCGCCAGCCGGAGATCAGCAGCTCACGTGCCAACAGCAACCAAACGGCCCACAGCGGCAGCTTGCCGCTACTGGCAAGCCACAGCATCGGTGCTGCGATCAGAATCTTGTCCGTGAGGGGATCCAGGCGAGCCCCCCAGCTGCTGCCACCTCCAGCACGACGGGCCAACCAGCCATCGGCAGCATCACTGAACCCCGCCAGCAGAAGCAACCACCACGCCAACCCGCCTGCACCGGCTTGCAAGGCCAGAATCAGGGGGAAGCCGGCAATGGCCCGGCCGACAGTGAGGCCATTCGCCAGAAAGCGAAGCGGTGACAACATCCCCAGAACGTTGATTCATATTGAAATGAGACTATGACCGCACGATCGAGCTATTCAGAGAGGACCTGAAACGAACGTCTGATCTTCTACAAGTGCGTGAAGAGCGAGCGCAATTGAACCTTAAAGGGATATGTTAGAAATGCAGACAAGGTAAATATTAAATCAAAAATTTTTGTATTTCCAAACAATTAGCAGCACTATTAATCAATTAATTTTAGTAAATCCTGAGACCGACCATTCAATAAATTTAGACAACAATGCAATTCCGAAAACTCCAAATAACCATGGCCATGGCCTGATACTATAACCGTCTTTTGCAACTTTAACTTCATTCTCCAGAAGATCAAACTTAATCTCACTCAAACGCTTTTGCTCTTCGGGAGGCAGGGGATACGGATCCTTGAAACTTGTCATCCTGCCCAATGAAACTTCTCGACACTTTACTATTGATCAAAATAAGTATGGAACGGAAGGCACCAAACACGCCATTTCAATCCTTCATGCCTGTCAATTGATACAAGACGCACGCATGGATCGTCTGTTCTTAAAGCTTCGATGACGGCTGGCAGCGTTATCCAAGTCAGCCTCAAAGCCGAAGAATTCATCCGTAAGACGACAAAAGAGAACAAAGCACATACAACTATGTTTATCCAACTTGCTCTTGCATTGCATGAACCATTTTCACGAGTACTGCAATCAATAGGCCCAAACCAGACCATCCTGCAGGCACTGCTTTACCCCCTCCCGAGGCAAGTAAAAATATCACTGAATTCAATTCAAAAGCAAGCAATACCGACCGCCGTCTCCATTAAGGTCAGAGCTCAGTTGAAGTTCCAGCACGCCATATCGACTCTCAAAACAAATAACTGAATTCGAAATTAACGCGCTTTCATCTTTATTCGGGATGGAAGTCAATAAGAATCCAAAGCATTGAATTGGTTGGCAACTGAATCATCGGTGTGTCTTCTTCATCACCTCTTTGCACTTCAAGGTTTGAAAGGACTGTTCCGGTAACCGATAGAGGCGCGCAAAATCTTACGTTTCAACACAGGCCACCACTGAACTGGGAACATCTCCAGAATGAAATTAGTTCCCGTTCAATCATGGTTCTGCAGCTTTCGGTGTCCGATGTGATGACCCAGCCTTTGCTGAGCGTCACCCCGGAGACACCCCTGCAGCAGGCCGTTCAATTGATCAACGACCACCATGTGAGCGGGCTGCCAGTGGTGGATGCTCAGGGGAGCCTGATCGGGGAGCTGAGCGAACAGGATTTGATGGTTCGGGAAAGCGGAGTGGATGCAGGCCCATATGTGATGCTTCTCGACAGCGTGATCTACCTGCGCAATCCATTGAACTGGGATCGCCAGGTGCACCAGGTCCTGGGAACAAGCGTGAACGACCTGATGCGTAAGGACGTGCACAGCTGCCTTGGGGATCTCCCGCTCCCCAAGGCAGCATCTCTTCTGCACGAACGTGGCACTCAGCGGCTGTTCGTGCTCGATGCTGCAAAAAAACCGGTCGGCGTCATCACTCGGGGCGACGTGGTGCGCGCCCTCGCTTCCCATGGGCAGGTGTGATCAGGGGAGTCTGCGGATCGCAATGGCAATGGGCTGAATCATTCGGAAGTCAACGAAATCTCCCAACTTCAGGTCTTGGAATGGATCACCGCTAATCCCATTACGCACGTCGAGGTTGTGCACGCCGCCGAAGGGGCCCCGCAGGCTGATCTCCTGATCCTCTTCCGAGATCTTCACAACCTCGGCTGTCCCCGTTGCCATTGACACCCTGGCGCCTCGGCGAATCCGACCGAAATCATCGGACAAAATCACATCCTTCCGGTTCACACTGAGCTGCTGAACCGAGGACTGGCGCAGGTCCACAACCAGCCCATCCAGGAGGTCCACCGTCAGTTTGTCTCCGGACTTGAGAGCAGCCGTATTGAGTCCACCGCTCATGGTGACCAGCATGGTGTGGCCATAGGGGCTACGAAGCTCCAGCACGGTTCCGTCCTGAAGGATGCGGGTGAGGGTGCCCTGAATCTGTGTGAGTTCAAACGCGCTCAACAGCTCCGCCTTGAGGCTGGCGCTGTTGTTCACCACTGGAGCCTGCAGGGGCTGGGCCGCAACGGAAGGGTTCAGCGCGGTCTGACTGTCATCACGATCGATGGCGACAGCAACCGGCTGGATCAAGCGAAACGCCACCACATCACCGGCCTGGAGCTTCGGGAACAGATCCTCACCGGGAACCGGGAGCACATCCAGGTTGTGGATCCCTCCGAGGGGCCCGATCAGGCTGATGCTGCGATCACGCTTCGACGCCTTGACCACGCGCGCGGTACCGGAGGCCAAAGCAACGCGCATGCCCTTTTTTAAAGGGCCCATATCCGAAGGCATATAGATGTCTTCGCGGTTGAAAGACAACTCCTTGCTGGAGCTGCGCTGCAGATCCACCACCAGGCCGTCCAGCACGGAAACGTCCACCCCATCACCCGACTTGAGCTTCAGCGGCGCCATATCAATGCCGACGGTGATGATCTCCTCATGTCCCTCCGGCCCAAGCACTTCAATCACTTTCTGCTTCGGCAGTACAGCGGTCACCACGCCACGCATGTGGGTGAGCTCAAAGCCTTCAAGCTGTTCCGGGGTGAATCCAGCCTGAACAGGGACCATTCCAGCCCATAGAGCAGCGGCAGCTGCAAGGAGGCGTGAACGAACACCAAAGCGGCGGATCATCACTGGAACATTCCGGACGTTTAATCGACGCTAGCCCGGTTAATGGGGTCAGAATCACAACACTCGTCTGATCTGGACCGCAATGAAGCTCCGCTCAGCCCTTCTGTCTGCTGCCATGGTGCTGACGGGCTGGACAGCCGCCCCTGCACAAGCAGAGACCAGCATCCAGATCAGCCTCAAGAGCCGCTACCTCACCCTGCTTAACGATGGGCAGGTGATCGGAAAGTACCCCGTCGCCATTGGTGCACCTGAGTCTCCAACCGTGGCCGGCAACTTTGCCGTCACCAAAATGGATCCGGCACCCGTTTATCACAAGAAGGGCAAAGTGATTGCGCCAGGCCCGAGCAACCCGGTTGGCGTGCGTTATGTGGCTTATGTGCAGATCGGCACCGGTGAATACGCCATTCACGGCACGGCATGGCCCAACTGGGTGAATCTTCGCGCCGCCGTGAGTCTCGGCTGCATTCGCATGCTTAACAACGACGTGATTCAGGTTTACAACCGCATCAAGGTTGGGACGCCAGTGATCGTCACCAACAACTAATGCATCATTTGCGCCGTCCCATGTATCGCTCACTGTTGATCGCCGTTCTTGCTGCCATGGCTCCTGCTGTGGCTCTAGCGGACCCCCGTCAGGAAATTCAGGAGAATGCCTTCCTCGATCTGGTTGATGGCGCCGGCAATGCCCTGGTTCAAGGTCGCGGGGTTGATGAAGTCAACGCCAAGGCTCGATCCCAGGGCCTCCAACTTCCTGCTCTGGGCTACTGGTCTCCGGAGGGGCACTGCTTTGTGAAGCCTGCCCCAGGCGACTGCAATGGCGTGTTTCGCAAGCAGTAACAGCCCAGTCGTTGCATCGATCGCCACGCCATCAGCAGCTGGGAACGATATGGGTCACCACATCGGCGCAGACCCAGCGGATCGTGCCGTCATCAACATCAGCCACCTGAAACAAGGTGGGGACCCTGGGGTCACGGGCACCACCATCCACGTGGAGCACATCGGCCATCCACCAGTCATCACTGTTGTCATTGCCAATGATCACGGTCATTCCCGCACGCACACTCAGGAACAGCGGCTGAACCCCCTTGGACCGCACCAGGGAATGATCGACAGACATCTGCACATCAGCAGCAGTTCACCTGTACTACTCGCAGTGGCTGGCATTGGCAAGAAAGAAAGCGTTAAGAGGGATTGTCGAAGTATGCCCCGCGAAGTTGATCCAGGATTCGAAGCGACTCCAGAGCTTCCAGGCGCCTCTGAGCCTGAGCCAGCATGGGTTTGCCGTGGGGGACGCAGGATTCAATCAACGACGACGCTTCCGATGCTTCCGCCTTGACCCAGTCGATACAGCGATCCAGCTGCTGAGACAACTCACCCTGTTGGAGCGCTCTCGAGTAGTTGGGGCCTGCAACCGCCGTCAATAGGATCTGAAGCGATTGCCGAACGTCGGCATGGTCGGGAGCCATGGCAGGAGGGGAAAAGACATCGTCATGCTGACTTAGCTATCCCGATCATCCACATCAGCCCCCGAACCGACCTCACCCTCCGCCTGCATCCCTGGACGCCATCCACTGATCCAGATTTCGCGGCACTTGGCATTCAGGCCATCTCGATCAAGACCCCAGGCTGAAACAGCCTTCTGGATGTCGGCTTTGATGTCGTCGGCGCCGGGAAAATCGCCGTATCGCATCACCAGTCGTGCCGCCGTGGTGAGCTGATCCGGCCCCGGGTCGCCCTGATGCGCCAGCAGGGCATCCACCTGATCTCGATCGGAGGCATAGAGCGGATGCGTCTGGGTGGTGTCGTCGCTCATCTCAGGGGCGATTGGGAAAAGAAGGCTGGGGCTCGAAGGGATCGGGGGAGTCGAACAACTGCGACTGGTCAGACCTCGAGGCCGGGGGCAAGGGTGGCAGCAGAGGCGGGGGCGGTGCTTGATCCAGACCGATCTGGTCCGGCTCAGACGTCGGATTGAGCAGCGGATCGAGCAGCAAGGGCGGCGGAAGATCCGGAGGCAGAGGAATCACCGGCTCAAAGGCGCGCGGCAGGGGGGCGTCCATATCCTGGGGGAGCACAGGGTCATCGGGCTCTTCGGGAGCCATGCGAATCACCGGCTCCTGCAGCACGAGGGGATCGGCGGTAATGGGCGGCTCACGCAACGGGGCTCGATCGCTGGAGGCTGGCTGTGTCCGATCCGGAGCTGACGAATTCGATGGGGACGTTTGAGATGGCGACGTTTTAGATGGGGACGTCTTCGATGGGGAGGGAGCCCAGATCAGTCGAGCCAGTGGTTCCACCCCCTGCTCCATCACCCGATTCAGTCCAGCCAGAGCCCGGTCCGCCAGGTGTTGACCGAAGGCGACCGAACAATCCACCGGGCCATCACAGCTTTGATCACCGGTCAATTTCGGGGTCAATCCAGCCATGAGGTCGCCTCGCAGCGGACGTTTCCGCGGGCTGAGCCGAAGCATGTACGGCACATGCACGAAGCTGGTGGCACCACCGCTGATCCAGTTGGCGTCCTCTTCCGTGAACCCCTTCACGCCGGGGATGATGAAGCGGCTTTTTGATGCGTGATCTGGCATGTAAGCAGCCAGATAGCCACGACGTCGGGCCAGATCCTTGGTCTGTTCAAGGGTGAGGCCATCTCGACTCATCAACACCTCCAGATGACCGTCATTCCGGAGGCCCATGACCATGCGGATGCGGGGCAGGTAATAGCGAATCCGCTGCCCCATGCTGATGCTGTAAGCCCCCTTGTAGCTCTCTGGCGGGTCCTCAAGATCGTTGTAAAGACTGTGGAGCCCGCCGATGAAGGTGTCGTAGCGACGGGTCTGTGCATCAGTCAGCTCGCCGTAGCCGAAATCGATGCTGCCGTCGTGACGAATACCAATGAAGGCCCGTTGACGAGAGGCCGTTCGGTTACGTCCTTTCCAGACGCGACGGCCGAATTTGAGATCTCCCAGAGGAACCGTGATTTCACGTCCGGCACTGTCCACATGCCGCTCGTACATCGGACCGGACACATAGGCGAGGGCGGCACTGTCCTCATAAGCATCGAGTTCTCGATCCCACCCCTCCAGCAGCCCGAAGCGCACCTGGCGCGGGTCGAGATCAAGGGCGTACACCTCGTCATCCGGGATGTAGTGGAACGGTTCGCCATCCCGACGGATGGCGTTTTCCAACCGAGCGTCCGCCGTCTGCGGGGGTGGCGGCGGTGCGGGGGCAATCGCAATCAACCCTCCCACCACAACAAAGGGAGACAGCAGCAGCGCCCAGCGTTTCCGCATCAGACGCGTGATCCAAGGGCGTGGACGCCGGGCACCACTGCGGGTGGGGGCAGATGGCCGCCGTGTCATGCCGCGCGACGCTCCTGTTTTTGATCGCGGGGGTCGAACCAAGGAACGATGGCGCCGTCAGCCACAAGCCATTGCGCATAACCGTCGCCGCAGTCATGGCCTCCCGTCAACTGCCCAAAGGCCGGTACAACCAGACGATCGGCAGCTGGATCAAAAGCAAAACAAGGCAACCGCAATCGATCCGCCCGGCTGCGCAGTCGCGTCATCGGATGCAGATGCCCACAGATGTTGAGAAGGCCTGGGAGCGGGGCGCGTTCCGGGAGGTGACTCAACCAGAGGGAACCCAGCTGCCGCGACGGATGCTGTGGAAGCCCTTCGATCCAGCTGTGCCGGTCGTGGTTGCCACCGATCAGCACCACTTCGCAATCGCAGAGCTCATGGAGATGAAGCAGGGTCTGACGCAATGCCGGGGTCAGGCCCTCGCGGGCATGGATCAGATCACCCAGTAAGAGCAACTGGTCTGGAGCCCAGGCGTGGCAAAGGTCCAGCAGCGGGTTCAGGGTGCCGCGATCACCATCACTCGGCAGGGGGATGCCATGGGCCTGGAAGGCTTCGGCCTTGCCGAGGTGCAGATCAGCCAGCATGAGTTGGCGACCGGCCTCTCTCCACACCGCGCGCTGGGGGAGAAAGCGCAGAGTTTCCTCACGCCAGATCCAGTCGACCCCATCCATCAAGGCAGCAATTCCGGATTGTGTCGTCCTGGCTGCATCGCAACAGAGTGTCCAGAGATCAAGCTGGCGTTCTCCATCAGGGGGCATTGTGACGCGTTTTCAGCAAGCAAACCAGCTGCCGCAGGAAACACTGAGATGGCTGGAACAACGACTCAGCACCCTTGAGGAACAGCAGCGTTTCGAGTGCGCTTATGCCCTCCGCATGGAGGTGGCGGACTGGCTGCTGAAAGATTTGAATGCCAATCTGGCGGTACCGCACCGCCGATAGGACCCCATGACCCTTGCCCTGCTGATCGCCCTGGCAGGATCGCTCGTGGCAATGAGCGTGATCGTCAAACGCCTGGAGCAGCGTTGATCCGTCACTGCCATTGGTTGATCAACCGACGGTCCTTGGTCGTCACCGGGATGGTTGCCCTGGTTGCTTGCCTGGGAGAGGCAACGGTGGCTCGCACTCTGCGGGTGGGTGTCAGTGGATCAGCGCCTTTTGTCATTCAAGATCCCGTTGGAGATGGCTTAAGCGGAATCAGCATCGACGTCTGGAGACGGGTCGCTGAAGCCAACGACCTGCCCTACGACTTCATCAGGCAAAGCAGTATTGATGCCGGAATTGCTGCAGTGGAGGAAAAAACCCTCGATGTGCTGATCGGCCCGGTGAGCGTCACGGCAAGCCGACTGGCCCGACCCGAAGTGGATTTCACACAGCCCTATTACATCGACAGAGCTGGTGTTCTGCTGCCACTTCAGCGGGCCAATCTGAGCAGTCGATTGCAGGTTTTATTTGGCTGGGCCGTGGTGTCCTCCATCCTCGTTTTGGTCAGCGTTCTGCTGGTGGTTGGCACGTTCATCTGGCTGGTTGAACATCGCCACAACCCGGAGCAATTTCCTCCCCAGCCCCTGCCGGGCATCGCCAACGGCATGTGGTTCGCCCTGGTGACGCTCACCACCGTGGGCTATGGCGACAAGGCACCCATCACCCGGATCGGCCGCATCATCACCGCGGCCTGGATGGTGATGTCTCTGGTGGCGGTCTCAACGCTCACCGCAGGCCTGGCCTCCGCCTTCACCGTTCTGCTTTCGGGCTCCTCCCAAGATCAAATCAAAGATCCAAGAGCATTGGCCCATCTGCGGGTGGCAGCTGTCAATGGCACCAGCGGCATGGAGCTGGCCGAGCGGCGAAAACTGCGCATCTTGGCCACAGAGTCTCTCGACAAAGGCGTTGAAGCGGTTCTCAACAACAAGGCCGACGCCTTGATCTTCGATCGCCCAGCGCTTCGCTATCACCTCAAGCTGAACCCAGACCTGGCGGTGCACGTGGCTCCTTTCACCCTGGCGGAGGAGACGTATGGGTTCGTCCTGCGCTGGGACGATCCTTTGCGCACTCCGCTCGATGTCTCAATCCTGAAACTGCAGCGCCAGGGTCAGGTGGAAGCCATGGTGAATGCCCTGCTCGACTAACTCAGCGATCGATGCCGGCGCAGAGACTCCTCCAGGAGGTAAGCGGCAAGGTTGCCGCAACTGCGGCCCTCGTCGAGAGCATGACGCTTCAGTTCATCCATCACACCGCGAGGCAGGGTGACGTTGATCCGTTCGGAGCTGGCTGCATCAGCCACATCGGCGCTGCTGGGGGCGGGCCCATGGCCATCGATCCGCTGCTGCAGCTCCTGCACAAGATCCTGAAGTAGAGGCACGATTGCGTATAGATTTATCACCTATATTGACACTATGTCGTTCAATGCGCCTGCCATCGGCTGCCATTCACCGACACGCGTAATTTGTCGCATTGACGATTCGTTCAGGCTATGACTGGGGAGTGGTTGGTAAGCCACTTGCAAAACGACCAATGCCCAGGCCAAGGAAGACAGGACCAAGGTTCATCAATGGCACCTACTGCGTGCAGGTCTATGACGGCAGCAAGCGCAAGACGCTATCCCTCCAAACCACAGACCACCACGAGGCTTGTCTTCGATACGAGGCAGGGCATCGAGCACTACTGAGACGCATCAGGGAAGAGCACAAAGCAAGTGCAGCAGCAGCAGAGGGGAGATGGACCCCAGGGGTTATTGCAAGCCTCAGAGAGGAGTATCAGCAGCAGCCAGACCTAGGCCCAAGGGAGTTCGCATCACTCATCACAGGCAAGCCAGAGCAAGACACCGAGACCGGTGTGATGCTCGACAGAGATACAGAGAGGCTGGCTGAGTCCCTTCATGGCTATGTGAGCTGGGATGAGCTGGCAGACAACGCTGAGAAGAGACGCAAGTTCAAGACAGGCAAGGGCTATAGCTCGTCTTGGTGGAAGAACTTCAAGGTTGCAAGCAAGCAGATCCCCTTCTCACCAGACCAGGCAACAGTCGAAGCGATCAGCGATTGGATAGATGCAGAAATAGAACAGGGCAAAAGTGCAGCAACGATTGAAAACAGATGCGCTCTGTTTCAGGGGTTAATCAAGACAGCAAGGCAGTCAGGGTTTAAACGAGAACTAGAAAACAACTTCCTACTGGTTGACTACAGCACCACCAAGTCAAACAACTATTACTGCCCTCAACAATCTGACTATCAGTGGGCGTTCAAGCGAATGCAACAGGAGAGGGAGAACATCCAAGTTGCATGGCAAGTGCTGATGTTCACGGGAGTAAGGGTCAATGCGTTGACGTATCTCTCATCAATGAAGGAGCCGGGATGGCTGACGCTTCCTGATGAAGATGGATTGAAAGGTGGTGGCCGAGTGCCAATGCCGTTGGACCTGTGGCATCAGGCAAAGGCAATCAATCCACCCAACAGACAAGACCTAACCAAGATCCTCAGGGAGACAGGTATTGAACGGTTTAAGAACCACTCTTGGCGGTCAGGCTTCAAGCAACTGACAAGGGACGTGGGCCTTGATTCAGTGCTTGGTGAGGCGCTGATGTGCCATTCCCTGGGCAAGTTGGAGGAGGTCTATGGCGATGGCTTCTCTGATGACCGCTTGCTCGAAGGAGCGGAGAAGGTATGGAGAAAGATCGAGGAATGGAGCAAGTGAAGTGGATAAGTATTCCTACTCAACTTCAATGGATTTCCCGCTATTCAGTGCACTAAGGCCAGCTCAGCGGCACCTATTAAGTGAGGGGGGCCGTCTCAACCCTTGAGCTTCGACAGTGCATCGAGAAGGATCTGGAGCTCGCTGATTCGTTCAGGGCTGAGCTTGTCCAGACCCATCTCCTCAACAATCGCGCTGTCTTCAGCGGGCTTGGTTTCCAGGAGGTCTCTGTACTTAGGGAGCTTCAACGCTGCTTCAAGCAAGACGAGACAGGTTCGAGCCATCGAGCTGCGCTCAAGCTTGGAGATCTTGGTGAGCTGAGCGTGTATGTCCTCAGGCACCTGGAGCATCACGCGCTTCTGGATGGTTGGCATCAGTTGCACGTAGCCACATGAGGGTCCAAGGGTGGCGGAGGTGTATCACTCATCAACACCGTGCAGGGCAGCGTGCTGGGCGGTTAATCCATTTACATCTGCGGCAGTAGCCATGCGGCCAAACGGCCCGCCATGCGTCTACGTGGGGCTTGATGACCCGTTAAAAATCAACACTGCTGATGGTGTTAATCCAAAAGACTTGGCATCACTGGTGTTTCCGTGGTTGTCTCAAACGTATGCTGATTTCGCGCGGATGCACATACGTTTTTTGGTGTATGATTTTTCCACAGGCAGTCGCGAGGACTTAATGCCAGCACCCGTAAATCGAATCTCCGTTACCACCGCCAGCACCCGGCAGCAAAAGTTGCTGGAGTACGAGGCGAAGCTCACTGGACGCTCCGTCAGCAGCCTTGCTTCAGCGCTGATTGAGGAAATCGTTGATCAGAAAGTCCACGCTGGTCAGTGGCATCCCACGGCGATACGTCTTGTGGAAGAGCTGATCAAAGCCCGTGAGGCAGGCGTCGCCACTGAGCACGCAACAGCCATCGCCTCAATTCGGGAAGAAGAGAAGGAACTCGAGGATCAGTGGGCAGAAATTCTGAACGCTGTAGAACTTCCCTCCACCCGAATGCTTCTTAAGCAGGAAGCGAAGTTGATTGATTTCACTGTTGACCAAGTGGTGGTGTTGGTCTCAGGCAACTGGTTAGGCATGGTTGAGGCTCGAGTCGGACTAATCGAAGCGGCTATCAAGAGCCTCTTCCCCAAAAAGACCCCAGAACTTGTCATAAAGAGCGATCACGCCGCCGACACTCAAGTGAAGGGGTATTTCTCTGATGGGCTCTGGGATGACAGTGACCCACGGGAGACAGAGCTGATCGCCTACGGGATGAAGTACGGGCTCACCCGTGAGGAGTCTGAAGACATCTACGAGTGGTGCGCCGATCAACCAAGGGCAGATATTCGCCAGCAAATGCGTAAGAGCGCAGGTCATGAAGACCGCTTGGCGGAGGGCGAGTCGCTTGAGCAAAAGGGCAAAGACGAAGAGTTTCCTTGGTGACCCCACCTATCACTCATCCCCCATTGCTTTTAAGACCATGACCACCACAAACACCCGACCTGCCCACACTGGATTTCCTGATCCTGAACGGCCCAAGAAAGTTGAGGGGATTCAGCTTCAACTTGTTCAGGTCAACAAGAACCTGAGCCATGTCTCGAACTCAAATCAGACGCTTCGGCGGCACACGCTGATCAGCCACGAGCACCTGAGTCAAGACGTGAAGAGCAGCAAGAACGAACTGTTGAAGAAAGATGAGGAAATCTTGAGTCACCAGGATGAAATCTCGGATCAAATTGCAGAGGTGCATACCGATATCTTGGAAGCACAGGACCGCAGTGACCAGAACCACAATGAGGCGTTCAATCACCTCAACCAGAAGTTGTCCGTGATAAGCGATCAGCTAAATATCTTACTGCAAAAAAAGTGAGCCTAGTTGTTGAACCTGTGGAGGTACAGAGGGGATGGTGTGTCAACTCTTGAGTTTTTCCAGCATCCCTAACAGCTCCTGCATCTCTCTGATCTTTTCTGGAGTCAGTGAGTCGAGGTTCCATTTCTGGTGGTTCGTCGGCTCGCTTCTCTTGGCTTCTGGGATGAGCTCTTGGTAACTGCCTTAAGTGTTCCCCTCTGCTGCACAGGCAATAAAAAACCCCGCCATTGCTGACGGGGTGGTGTTGATCTTGAGCTGATTTTCTAATCAGGATTCACCGCCATTATGCCCTTGTCCAATCGCACCACCGCTATTAAGAAGTGATGCCAGGGCTGCATCATCCAGTTCAACGTCGAAGAATTCACCAGCCTGATCCATCTCGTTGAGAGCATCAGCAAGTTCATCTTTATCAAAGGAATAGCCCTCTTTCTTTCCTGCTTTGACGATGCGCTTGAGTCCTTTCGTGGGGTTAATCAGCGTTTCGCCGTAGAGCCTTGATTCATCGGCATCACTCAAAACTTCGCGGAATGACGCGATCTGGTCTTTGATGTCTTCGCCACCTGTGATGGCATCACCGCCATGAGCTGTCAGACCATCAAAGTTATCTGCTGAGAGTTCTGGTTTTCCTTTGAACCTGGCGACCAAGCCACCAACCTTCTTGGCTCCCCAACCCTTGGCTATGCCGTTGTCATTGAGGAAGAGCTTCCCTTTCCTCTGGTCGTAGATGACATCGGCATCGCTCTTCATCAACTGCTTCAGTTCCTTCTTGCTGGAGGCGATGGCAAAGGTGCCGCCGTCGGTGCCTTCCACGCTGAAGCTGTCATCAGCATCAACTGATTTGACCTTGGTGACCTTCTGCGCGTTGAACTCAGCCATGCGGAGGGACCAGCCAAAGGGATTGGCATCTTCTTTAGCCCGGTTTCATGGCTTTGTATGTCTCGAATGGGTCAGCCATCAGCCCTGCACAGGCAACAAAAACCAGCCATTGCTGCTCTTACTGAGCAAGGCCATCACCGTGACGCTCAGCTTCTTTGGGCCAAATACATCAGCCCCAGGAAGGTCAACCACCTGGAGCCGTTGCTGCCAGGAGAGAGCAGATAGGTCACTCACTTGGGGGAGGCGCCGAGCCTTTCCTATGGCTCAGTTGAGGGATGTGTATCTCTGACCATCCCAAGAAACTATCTCTATAGATCTCTCCAATCAAATCACCATGAAACCCACACGCCGTTACTGGATTGCACTCGCCACTTCTGTTGTTCTTGGCGCTTTGGTTTTCACTAATCCCGATATAGCCAAGTATGCAGTTGGTGGTCTTATTGGGGCCACTGTGTTTGCATTCGCCATACGAACAAAAGGTTTCTGATTTATCACCATGCCTACCAAACTCAATCACCAGATTGGACTAATCGCTGCCATTATTTTTGGCGCCTTTGTTCTCAACAACCCTGTCACCCAGAAGTATGCAGTAGGTGGGGTTATTGGCGGGGTCTTTTATGCCGCCATTGTGAGGGCAACGAAAATCTGATCAACAACCATCACCATCTATCCCTCAACAATCATGGCTAAAGGACCAAGGGAACTCTTCGGAGACGACAGCAAAGAGAACTGGCTGATCGGTGGCATGTTCGATGATGTGCTCATCGGCGGCTCAAAGAACGACACCCTTAAAGGCCACAGAGGTGATGACTACATCATTGGTGGTGGAGGCTCTAACAAAGTCAAAGGAGGAGCTGGTGCTGATGTCTTTGAACTGAGAATGGGTGGCCGAATGGTCATTAAAGACTTTGACCCATTTGAAGGTGATGTGGTCGTACTACCTCAATACAAGGACGACTCACAGATTGAGTGGGAATTTAAAAGAAACAGATGGGTTCTATCTATAGATGATCAACAGATAGCCAAGTTCAATAGTCCATTTGACCCAAGCATGCTCGTCGCCGTAGTACTTGACTGATCTGAGCCATGACCAACCCTCAAATCCCTACTAATTGGAACCCACTGACCTATGCCGTAGATGAACACAACAAGGTGGTGTGGAAACAGGGCAGCCATGCCGTAGCTATGGGGCTTGCAGGTAAGAAAGACACCCTCATCCCTGGTTACAAGATCTACTTATGTACCTCTGAAGAGCTTCCTGCTGTCCGTCATCGGATTGCAGTTGAGCAAGAGCAGCGAGATGAGAGGGAGCCCGACGAGTTCACCCCTGAAGAGGAGGAGGAGCTGGGTCGGATGTTTGCTGATGGCTGGATGCGGCGGAGGAAGCCAGTAAAA
Organism: Synechococcus sp. AG-676-F02; assembly: GCA_003208975.1. Lineage (GTDB taxonomy): Bacteria > Cyanobacteriota > Cyanobacteriia > PCC-6307 > Cyanobiaceae > Parasynechococcus. The sequence continues at coordinate 8,957 of QCTY01000003.1, read as the reverse complement.
GAAGAGCCAAAGAAGAAGAAGACCCAACCAATTCAATGGGGGCAATGGATACAGCTCCTAGCCCTGCCACTGCTGTTCTTTTACTTCGTCTTTAACCCGTCTCCACCAGATCCCAGATGTACTGATCTGGATGGAACTATCTACTGCGAACCCCGCTACTGATGACAAACCCAACCACAACCACGCAGATCCTGGCTGAAGAGATAGCCATGAATATGCACATCTCCATAGCTGGCCCTTTGCTTGATCAGGGCTGGTCAATGGATCAGGTAGTTGCTGCAATTAAGGCATGTGCTGACCTGATCCCAGGGCTTGAGGAGGACGTGGAAGAGGATGGCGCCTAAGATGATTAAGAAACTAGGTCATCTAGTGATGAGTAAGAGACTGCTGCTGATTACTTTAAGTTGCCTGGTGAGCTCATGGGCTACGCCTATCAATGCTCAAGGTTGGACGGCGAAACAACAGCCAGAAATCACAAACTTCTACAAGTCTCTACCCCATAATGTTACAAGCGACGGCGATATATGCTGGTTTGGGTCATCAAGCTGGAGTACATGGTGCTTTGCAAGTGGGCAGTCAGTTGATCAACATAATAAACGGACAATTAGTGGACGTTATTACAAGCAATATAGCACTGAGTATGAACAAGTTATTTATGAATCTATGAATCTCAGGAGGCTTGAAGGTGAGCCCGGTATATTAACTACCAACCAGACATGGCGTATTAACGATCCAGGTGATTCTGGCTCAAGCCCGATAGTTGTTCAGGGCTCTACAAATACAAGATGCCGCTCCAGCATTGATGGCAGCATTGGCCAGACTTATTCTGGCTCCGATAACTATTCTTATCAAGGCACCAGAAGGGGTAGCTGTACTTCAACAAACGATGGATATACGATCCCTGGAAGAGCTCCTGATCCTGGTGGTTATGAGCAGTTTAATAAGGCTGTTGAGGTTAAATGCTCTGACATGACATATAGAAGATATGGATCTTCCCACATCTCGGGCTGGTCAAAAGTGAATAATAAATTCAAGCAAGCTCACTACCAGTTTTGGTGTGATCGTAGAACCTGGTTGCCTGTAGTCAGTAAGCAGACAATGAAAGACTTAATCAGATAGGCGCCAACCCCATTCACCTAACCCCTGGGTATGCACTCATCATCCTTAGTATGCCCTCAGCCTACCCTGTATGCCCCTCAGGCAGGCCTAAGCGTCATTTAGTCCCTATGCCTTGTCAGATGCTTTCGTTCAATACAGGGCCACACAGGCCTCTTAAAAGTGGCGCCCCGTAAGTAAGAGAAAGTGGGTCCCCCTTAGGCACGAGGAGTGACAATTCATTGACGCCATGTGTGCACGAGGAGCACAAATCCATTGGGTCCCCGTTAGGCAAGAGGACTGTCAAAAGTGGAGTCATGTATGCCAGAGGACTCACAAGAGCAGACCCTGTGTCTGCGACCCAGAGTGAAGTCTTGTAAGCAAGAGGACATCCCATTGACGTCATCTATGAAAGGGGACTCATAAGAGTGTCGACATGTAAGCAAGGCGAGTGAAGTCTTGTAAGCCAGGGGACTAGCCAATTCCACCAGGTAAGCGGGAAACCAATTCCAACGTGTTAGCGGGAGAAGCTATTTCCACCATGTAAGGCGCCGAAGCATTTTGGTGGCACAGGTTAGGCAGGAAAAGCGTTCTCGCTAATTCCAACACCATTGAAGAGAAGTGGTTTCAGTTTGGTCCACCACGTACAGAAGAGAAGAGCTTTTGAAAGGCTTACTTCGGGGACGACAGGTCTCTGCTCTTTTCTTTTTGCTTGCATCACATAACGACTGCAGATCCATCGAAGTGTTGAAGAAAACGATTACAAAACAAACCTATGGCAAGACCAACAGATCGTGGCTCTTCGATGACCTGCAACACGGTTATCCGGACCACACCCCTCGATAAAGAAATGATCCGGCAGGCAGCAATGAAAGAAGGAATGAGCACCTCTGTGTTCATCCGTCGAGTGCTCGCTAAATACGGAGTATTTCCAATGGTTCAGGTCGATGAAGAAGTCTGAATCAAACAAACCTGCAAGCCCCTCAGGCAAGCGAAAGGAAGCCCCGCAAGGGAACCAATCCAAACAACAAATCAAAGTCCCCTACGCCTTCCACATTCATTACGGGCTCTGGGACATCTGATCTAAATCCTCACCAGTAATCGCTGGCAGTTCGGTGCAAGCCCGAGCTGAGGAATTGTCCTGCCTACGGACATTAAACCAGGCCACGTAAACGTAATCGATTCGTCAAATGACCAATCAATTCACTGAGGTACCGATAGCTGTAACAGAAACTATTGAGTCACTTCAAACCCTTGAAGGCGGATTTGCCTTTAAACAATCAATCAGAAACAAGGCCACCGATGAACAGCTCCGCAAGCTGGGTATGGGTTGGATCTGGGCAGAAGGCGGAAGCCGCGAACATCTGCGCGACTGCCTGACCCAAAAAGGATGGGCCGTTACTCCTGGCAAATGGAAGGACGGCTGGAAGAACGCTCACAAATCTGAGTTCATCCAAGCTCACTTCATCTTTCTGGACTTTGACGGTGATCGTCGTCTGGTCGATGCAGTAGCTGATCCATTCGTTCAGCGTTCTGCCTCCTTCATTTACACAACAGCCAGCCACGGCAAAAAGAGCGGTGACCGATTCCGCATCGTCTTTGAGCTGGATGCTGATGTCTTCGATCTTTCCACGTTCAACCGGGTGCTCACAGGACTGAAAGCTTTGGTGCCTGGTAGCGACGTGATGATCAATGGCGTCTCCTGCCTCTTCGGTAACGACCGCGCAAAGGTGATCGACTTCGATCCAGACAACCGCATTGCTGTTGCTGAATGTCTTGCCAAATGGGAACAGGTTGAGCGGCGGGAAGTTGAGAACCGCCAGCAGAAGAAACGGCAAGCCGTCTCGATGTTTGAAGGCAACTCAAACGACACCGATAACAACCTGCGCCGCTGGTTACAACCGGTCCCATCCAACTCGTATGACCGTTGGATCAAGGTCGGTGCCTGGGTCAAGTCCGTTGTTTATTCCGGCGAGATAACAGAAGACCAGGGCGAGGCGATCTTCATTGATTGGAGCATTGCCAACTACGACGGCGTGAAAGAACGCCGCAACGACCCAGCCGTCATCGAAAAGACCTGGGAGAGCCTCACGGGAGGCCGCAATGGCACTGATGGATTCGTTCGAGCAAATGGATTGCTCAACATCAGACGCCTTTATCACGAATCAATTCTCGAACAACTGACCGCTAACGACCAATGAGCTACGAAGACAATTTTTCTATCGACAACATCTGGCAGACAGAAGACGACCAAAACAAGATCAGCGCAGCTCGGACAAAAGTCCTGGTGCATCGGCTGGTGGACCTCGAAATGGACATCGCCCACGATCACTTCGCTGAGAAGAAAGTGATTGAGAAGGAGCTACGCAACCTGGGCTCCTCTCGCTCTGATGTAAGTGACCGAGTGTTTGATGAGGTCTGCAACCGGCTAGGTGTCTCCCTCTCAACCGTTGGAGGCAACAAGGTTCGCAAGGTCACTGCCAACAAGATGCGTAGCCGGTCCTACGCCAAGCGTGAAGACCTGACCCTGCTTCCTGGCTTCATCAACAACAAGCGAGACGCCGTGTTCTATGGCGAGAGCGGAACCGGTAAGACGTGCCTGACCATGCAGATGGTTAAGGCCATGTTTGATGGACGCCCCTATGGCGACCAGACACAACCCGGCAACCTCAATGGGAAGAAAGTTCTGTGGATTGGTCCTGATGGCAGCGTTGCCAGCCTCGATCAAACGCAGGAGCTGCTGGAAAACATGGGCGTGATCGATGACGAAGCGTTCATCGACTCCTTCACTTTCTGGCTGGAAGATCCAGACGAAGGGACAGCCTCCTGGAACCTCGACATCAGCAACCTGATCAAGCTCCAGCAGGAGGTTGCTTCGGGTGAATATGCCCTGGTTGTGATCGACAGCTTGAAGGCAGCTTGCACGAAGACACGCTGGTCAATTGATGATCGGAGTATCGGCAACATCATGCGCCTCGTTCAGGCTTTGGTGTGTAAGCACGCTGGGTTGATCTGGATTCATCACTCAAACAAATCACGCAACAGCAGCTCCACAAAGGCTGCAGGTGTGACGGACATCATCGAGCTGGTTTCAGCAGCGATTGAGTTCAGGCAGGAATGGGCTGATGATCACTCATCCAAGCGTGATTACATCGTCGTCCAGAAGCTTCGTGGTGGTTCCAAGAGGACCTTTGAATACGACTGGCAGTGGGATGACATCACTGTTGTGGAGAACGCTGATGAGGATGATGAGGATGTTTCGGCACTCTTTGCGAAGAAGTCCGAACTACCTCAAGCAATCCTGATCGCCATTCGAGACAGTGAATATGGAAGGAAGAAGTCGCATACTCTCGCTGATGAACTCAACCAAAAGCAGAACACCATCGTCAAGAATCTGACAACCTTGAAAGAGGAGGAGATGATTCGAGAGAAGAGTGGAGCCTGGGTTTTGACTTCAAAGGGGAAAGCTGCAGCCATGAAGCTTGGAAACAGGGCTTACCTGGAATTCACCAAGCCACCCGGCGACGCATACACCGACTTCTGAACTTTTTCTCAAGACACACATAGGGGAAAGTGAGATTGCTAACTTCCCCTGCAATCACTGGTGTTTGGGGAAAAACGAGGATCATCAAGGATCCTTCTTTTTCTTCAGATCCATTGCAAGAGAAGGGAAGTTACTGATTTCAATCTCACCCTTTTGTAACCCCTAAAAGTTATCCGGGACTGTATCACTATGAACAAAATGACTGAAAAAGAACGAAACTTCTGGCGCAAGATAGAGCATGAGTCTCGCCCTAACAGGATCAGAAGTTTGGGCATGGATCATCTTCGGCAATATGTCGCTAAATCAGAGCGGAATGGCTAGCTAAATCTTGCCCCACTATCTACCAATGTTGCACCGAGATAATTCTTACCCCTTATTCAAATGTCCAACTACGACAGGCTCGAAAGACTAATGAACGACCAAATGGAAGTTAAAGAAGGTTGGTGGGGACTTAAGCCACCCAGCCAAAACGAAGAACTGAAAGCCAGCATCGCTGAGCTACTGAAGAGCAACAAAGAACTGAAGGAAAGCAACGAAAACCTGGCCGCAGAAGTCTGGGATCTGAAATCCAATATGGACTTTCTCATCAAGGCTCTCTTCGGGAAGTGATCTATGGAGTCGCCTCAACCGAACACAACGGCTGGTGAGATGCTCCGGCGACTTCGTGACGAGATTATCTCCAACCCTGACCCCGAACTGACAGAAGAAGCCAGCGAGGTCTTTAAGCACATTCTCATCCAAATCACAGCCTTACGGAACGATTTCGATGGATCATCGGATGACGTCCACCTCGTGCTGAAGCACATAAAGCAACAGCCCAAATAAAAACTACCCAACCCAACAATGACTACCCAACCTAAAAAGCTCTCGGTTCAAGCGACCAGGGAGCTAGTTCAACGTGAGCAGCATTTGAAGCGCGCAGTCCGACAGGACCGTGAGTTGATGCAGAAGCAATACGGCAGTGCCTCCAGCTTTGGTCGCTACCTGCTGACCGCCACCGTCACTGATGCAGACGGGAACTCACACGGCGACACGATCACTCATCTGGCAGAGCGAATTGAAGAGCGGTTCACCAACCTCCACTTCAACAACCGCTGCTACGCCCCTGCTCAACTCCTTATCTATGCGGCTGAAGGCTGCTTCGATGCCAACCCCAACTACCAACCAGGCCTCGAAAGGACAAAGGAGAACTACGCCGTTTCAGGGGTAACTCCCTGGCACTGCATCGCAATGATCACGCTCAAAACGCTGATCGATGCCGGAATGGTCGGAGATGCCGGTTACATCTCAATCGGCTCCACCATCGCCCAGCTCGGTGAATTCATCTGGGCTCAAGGTGCTGACTGGCACCACTTCAAACAGGCCCCCGCTCTCCGGCGTGCAACTCAAGAGCGCTACGGCAAGGCCGAGCATTCAGAGGCTCAAGGTGTTGCAGCCAGACGACACGCCTCACTCAAGGCCATCGACTACATCAACAAAAAGCTGGACGAAGACCGCAAGCCTGGATCCCGTGGCTTTGGCCGCTGGACCGATAACGAGATTGCCGGTGTTGGTAAGGAGCTGCTGGACGTGGTGATGCGAGTCCATCCCGACTGGTTTCACATCGATGAGCTTCCAAGCATTGGTGCCAACCGTGGCCGCCGGATTCTGGTGATGAGCCACGCAATGCAGACCCAACACCTTGAACGCCTTCATGCCATCAACCAGTTCAAGCTGGACGCATGGCCTATGGCGCAAGAGCCTCTTCCCTGGAAATGGCAGGCAGGGCAAGTTGGTGCAGCGAACACGACTGGCGGATTCCATCAAGGGGTCTTCCGGGAACGCAACCCGCTGATCAGGTCATCCAAGAAGAGTCAGACCAAACCATCTGCTCTGCTGACTGACTACCTGAACCATCTCGGATCGGTTGCCTACACGATCAACCCCCAGATCTTTGATGCCATCGAGTGGTCGGTGATGAACCGGAAGCCGATTGACGGTCTCCGTGCAATGCCTACCCCGACAGTTGCTCAGATGCAGCGCGGCCAGGAGTTCTATCAATGGCCCCTGAAGCCTGCTGACTGGGACAACTCGGAAGAGTGGTTTGGATCAAAGCAACAGAAGTGGGACAAGACGGCGATCTGCAACAAAGCTGCTCTCCAGGAAAAGAATGCGATCAAGTCCCTTGGCTTACTGAGCAACGCCAGAACCGTTCTCTCTGAATTCGGAGGTGATCGGCCTATGTATTTCTCTTGGTCATCAGACACTCGTGGTCGCTCTTACCCACAGCAGCCACTCCTCCAACCCCAGTCGCTGCCTGCTGAACGTGCTCTCTTTCGATTCGAAGAAGGCTGCACCCTCAACCGTCACTCCCTAAATCAGGTGTTGATCGGAATTGGCGGAGCTGCTCTTGGAACCAAAGGAACCCATCAGGAGCGTCTCGACTATGCAAAGGGCAATGTCAACCGGCTCTGTGAACTGACAGAGGACTACGGCCACTCGGCTGTTGAACGGCTGATGGAGAACGAGGACGCCGACGAGACCTGGAAGCTTTATTCACTGCTTCTGGAATACAAAGACGTCGTCATTCACCAGACGAAACCCACCTGGAACGTCCCCCTGGAGATCGATATGACCTGCAGCGGTCTGAGTTTGTTCTCAGGTGTGCTGCGCGATCCGGTTGGAATGCTCGCAACAAATGCGCTGATGTCGGCTGACCGCCTTGTGCAGGACGCCTACAGGAACGTTGTTGAGAAGGCAATCGAGCTTCTGGAGACCCTTGCTGCTCTGAACTTCCGGTCTGACTCAAACGAGATCCACTGGAAGGACCCCGAGTTCAAAGACTGGAAAAAGCTGGTATCTACAACGTGGGCAAAGGCACATGCTCTGCCTCCCTGGGTCGTGATGGAACTCATCACTATTCTCAGACAAGGTGGACGGTCACTCGGAAAGCCCACCGTGATGCAGGCCATCTATGGAGGCAGCCACGGATCTGCAAAGAAGAAGGTGATGGAAAAGTTGGTGGAAAAGGACATCACCCTTCCCGGTGACGCTGAGATGCAAGCCAAGCTTTTATCTGAGCTGGTGAGCTTCACAACCAAGGCTGCAGAACTGTGCTTCCCCAAAGCGTTTTACGCGCTGAATTGGATTCGGAAGATGGCCGTAATGGCGTCACGCCTGCATCTCCCTGGTCATCAAACGATGAACACAGGTCTCCTCTGGGAACTACCTGATGGAATGCAAGTGAACCATCGCCCTACCTACTCAAACACCTTTGATGTTCCTGGATTTATGTTTGGGAATGTCCTGGTGCCTAGTGGTTACTCGGACGAAATCAGAAAGAAGAAGCTCATCTCTGGAGCAGCACCCAACTACATCCATAGCCTCGATGCTTACCTCTTGAGGGTCTCCTTCGAAGGCTGGGATAAGCCGCTGTTTTCCATCCATGACGCTGCTTGTGTGCTTCCCAGTGACCTCACAGAGGCTCGTAAACGGTTGGGTGAGGGTTATGTCAAGACCTGCAAAGAGAACTCACTGGACGCTCTTGGGGATGCCAATTACATCACCTCCAAGTATCTACCCCGTCCGGTTATGGGCAATGCAGACATCAACAAATCTGCACAGGCTAAGTATCTCTTTAATTGACTACGTTCTGTAATGCGTAACTAGAAGTGTTGAAGAAAAGGCTAGTGAAAACAGGGGTTCTGGTTAGTTCCTCCTTCACTAGCTTCTTCCCTGGCCTGCACTATTTAGGAGTGCTTAATCGTTCAAGTCGGTTACAGGTCATTAGCGGGTCCTGCTTCAGTGCCAAGTAAAACCTAATTGGGTAATGGGCAGCCCCGACAATGGTGGAACATTGTTGGATTTATCGGAGCGCCTCCTCCGTTGCACGATGGGCATCCTGCATAAACAGATCAAGGCATCTTTTCTGGATGGGTTAGACATAACTTGGGTTCATATCTAAAGTTATAGCGGCTGCAATTGCTGCTCCATCCTTTGTCTGTAGCACCAGCAGACCTAAAACTCAACGGTGCCGGTTCCTGAATTTGAGTGGTGCCTTATTCGGCCCGTAAGTGGACAGCCGTGAAAGTCGGCATATGCGGTGAGATTGGAGGCATTGTTCTCGATGCCTCCTTTCAAACTTCCAGTTCGTGCTATTTCATTGTTTGTGGTGGTAGATGACCTCTTCGTGGTCGCTTTCACATTTTAATTCATCATTTTTTGCCAGCTCGTGACGTGAGTCGGAAGATCGAATCTTCTAGCTGGTCTTTTTCGACTTCATACATCTGAATTGAGATGTTACCCGGCATTGTCCGTGGTTGTCGGCTAACTAATTAAG
>QCTY01000002.1:0-64033 GCA_003208975.1 Synechococcus sp. AG-676-F02 | reverse complement strand
CCTTATGGTCGATCGGTATCTCAGCTTTGAAGTTAAGAAACTGCAGCAATGTGGTTTGCTTGATGGAAATTTTCAGTTCCTAAACTTTGTCTAGGTCACATCCCATATGGGTTGACTCTCCTGGGCCATTAGCTCAGGTGGTTAGAGCGCACCCCTGATAAGGGTGAGGTCCCTGGTTCAAGTCCAGGATGGCCCATTCGGTGTTGGGGGTTTAGCTCAGTTGGTAGAGCGCCTGCTTTGCAAGCAGGATGTCAGGAGTTCGAGTCTCCTAACCTCCACTGATTAAACTCAATCTCCATTGTCCGATTTTGGAGAATGAACTCGAATGTGGTTTGTGATTTAGATGTGTCCGCTGGAAGACCTCAGCTTCCTGTCATTCCAAAATATGAGTATTCACTCAGAGTTTGGTTGATAAGATGCTGGGCTCGAACTGAGCAATCAGTTTGATTTCTAGCAGAACCTTGACAACTGCATAGGAAAGTCTGGAAAAAACAAAGCATCTTACAGATGCATTGTTTTGAGTTTGATCTTTCGAAAGGAAGATTGAATCCAGAGCAATGAACAATTCTTTTGAGCAAGAGCCGAGACTCTTGAGCGTTCTTGGATTCGTGTCGAGCGAATCTGAGTTTGATTTTATTTTATTGTTTAGTGAAAACCAATCAATAAGGTTTAAGAATCTGCTTTCAACGGCAGCAAGCGTTCGAGAGATTAATTGGTCAAGCTACAAAGGGCTCACGGCGGATACCTTGGCACACAGAGGCGATGAAGGACGTGGTTACCTGCGATAAGTCTCGGGGAGCTGGAAGCACGCTTTGATCCGGGAATTTCCGAATGGGGCAACCCTTAATACGGCCAGCTGAATTCATAGGCTGGCACGAGCCAACCCAGCGAACTGAAACATCTTAGTAGCTGGAGGAAAGGAAAGTAAAAACGACTCCCTAAGTAGCGGCGAGCGAACGGGGAAGAGCCTAAACCGATGCTTTCGAGTATCGGGGTTGTGGGACAGCAACGTGTATCAGGAATGTTAGGAGAAGTGTTTGAATGACACGCCACAGAGGGTGAAAGCCCCGTAACCGAAAACTGAACTGAACTAGCTGTATCCCGAGTAGCACGGAGCACGTGAAATTCCGTGTGAATCCGCGAGGACCACCTCGTAAGGCTAAGTACTACTGTGTGACCGATAGCGAAACAGTACCGCGAGGGAAAGGTGAAAAGAACCCCGGGAGGGGAGTGAAATAGAACATGAAACCGTGAGCCTACAAGCAATGGGAGCCCTACTAAATAGGGTGACCGTGTGCCTGTTGAAGAATGAGCCGGCGACTTATAGGCACTGGCGGGTTAAACCGGAAATGGTGGAGCCATAGCGAAAGCGAGTCTGAATAGGGCGTTTGTCAGTGTTTATAGACCCGAACCCGGGTGATCTAACCATGGCCAGGATGAAGCTTGGGTGATACCAAGTGGAGGTCCCAACCAACTGACGTTGAAAAGTCACTGGATGAGCTGTGGTTAGCGGTGAAATGCCAATCGAACCCGGAGCTAGCTGGTTCTCCCCGAAATACGTTGAGGCGTAGCGTCTGATGCTCCAGCAGGGGGGTAAAGCCACCATTTCGGTGCGGGCTGCGAGAGCGGTACCAAATCGAGATGAACTCTGAATACCCTGTGTGTAGTCAGGCAGTCAGACTGTGGGGGATAAGCTCCATGGTCAAGAGGGAAACAGCCCAGACCGCCAGCTAAGGTCCCCAAATCAACACTAAGTGATAAAGGAGGTGGAATTCCACAGACAACCAGGAGGTTTGCTTAGAAGCAGCCATCCTCAAAGGAGTGCGTAATAGCTCACTGGTCGAGGGATTCTGCGCCGAAAATGAACGGGGCTAAGTGTTGTACCGAAGCTGCGGATTTTATGGTAGGGGAGCGTTCTATGTGGGGCGAAGCGTTAGCGTGAGCGGGCGTGGACTGCATAGAAGTGAGAATGTCGGCTTGAGTAGCGAAAACATGGGTGAGAATCCCATGCACCGAAACCCTAAGGGTTCCTCCGGCAGGCTCGTCCGCGGAGGGTTAGTCTGGACCTAAGGTCAGGCCGAAAGGCGTAGTCGATGGACAACAGGTCAACATTCCTGTACCGGTTATGCATTGGGAAGAGGGACGGAGAAGGCTAGCCAAGCCAGACGTTGGTTACTGGTTCAAGCGTTCGAGGCGTTGAGGAGCGGCGAAAACGTTCCGAGCTGAGGCGTGAGTACGAGCTGCTACGGCAGCGAAGTTGGTGATGTCATGCTTCCAAGAAAAGCTCTATACCCGTTAATGCATAACTGCCAGTACCCGAAACCGACACAGGTGGGGTGGTAGAGAATACCGAGGTGCGCGAGGTAACTCTCTCTAAGGAACTCGGCAAATTAGCCCCGTAACTTCGGGAGAAGGGGTGCCACCGCAAGGTGGTCGCAGTGAAAAGGCCCTGGCGACTGTTTACCAAAAACACAGGTCTCCGCTAAGTCGCAAGACGATGTATGGGGGCTGACGCCTGCCCAGTGCCGGAAGGTTAAGGAAGCCGGTCAGCGTAAGCGAAGCTGGCGACTGAAGCCCCGGTGAACGGCGGCCGTAACTATAACGGTCCTAAGGTAGCGAAATTCCTTGTCGGGTAAGTTCCGACCCGCACGAAAGGCGTAACGATCAGGGCGCTGTCTCGGAGAGAGGCTCGGCGAAATAGAATTGTCTGTGAAGATGCGGACTACGTACACCTGGACAGAAAGACCCTATGAAGCTTTACTGTAGCTTGGTATTGTGTTCGGGCTCTGAATGCGCAGGATAGGTGGGAGATGTTGATCTAATGCTCGTGGGTATTAGGGAGTCAATGGTGAGATACCACTCTTTCAGAGCTAGAATTCTAACGTTCACCCGTTATCCGGGGAGCGGACAGTATCAGGTGGGCAGTTTGACTGGGGCGGTCGCCTCCTAAAAGGTAACGGAGGCGCGCAAAGGTTTCCTCAGGCTGGTTGGAAATCAGCTGATGAGTGCAAAAGCAGAAGGAAGCTTGACTGTGAGACCTACAAGTCGAACAGGGACGAAAGTCGGCTTTAGTGATCCGACGGTTCTGAGTGGAAGGGCCGTCGCTCAACGGATAAAAGTTACTCTAGGGATAACAGGCTGATCTCCCCCAAGAGTTCACATCGACGGGGAGGTTTGGCACCTCGATGTCGGCTCATCGCAACCTGGGGCTGAAGTCGGTCCCAAGGGTTGGGCTGTTCGCCCATTAAAGCGGTACGCGAGCTGGGTTCAGAACGTCGTGAGACAGTTCGGTCCATATCCGGTGTACGCGTAGGAACATTGAGAGGATTTCTCCCTAGTACGAGAGGACCGGGAGGAACGCACCTCTGGTGTACCAGTTATCGTGCCAACGGTAAACGCTGGGTAGCCATGTGCGGAGTGGATAACCGCTGAAAGCATCTAAGTGGGAAGCCCACCTCAAGATGAGTGTTCCCATGGGGTAACCCAGTAAGGTCACGGGGAGAACACCCGTTGATAGGCTCTACGTGGAAGTCCAGTAATGGATGCAGCGGAGGAGTACTAATAGACCGAGGGCTTGACCAACATTTTGGTTCTTGCCTTTAGACATATGTTCTTTGTTTGATTCAGGCGCGCAATTTAGGTTGTATATCCTATGCAGTTCTCAGGGTTCACCTCCTTGGGAATGTTTTCACTATCCTGGTGTCCATAGCGGTGTGGAACCACTTCGATCCATCTCGAACTCGGTTGTGAAACGCATCAGCGGCGACGATATTTGGGGGGTAGCCCCCTGAGAAAATAGCTCGATGCCAGGTAAAACATTCTCAAAAAAGAAGTCATGCGTTGACGGTTGGCCGTCACCATCCTTCCCCGAAGAAACCACCTCCCCGCGAGGTGGTTTTTTTGTGCCTTCCCTTTGGCTTCAGCCGTCTTCGTAATAGAGATTGGATGCTGATCTTTCAATTTGCTGGTTAAAGATACAGGGCAACTTCCGTCAAGCTGCGAATGACCGTATGTCCTTGCGGGTTTTGATCGGGGTTTCCACGTCTCAGGCTGAATAAAGTCCGCATTCCTGCATCTCTGGCTGCGTCGCATTCCTTGTGGTTGTCGCTTATAAAAAGAATTTCTGGGGTTGAGGCTTTTAGCTTCTGGCTGATCTTGGTGTAACTGAGTGAATGCTTTTTGTTCCCTATATGGGTGTCAAACCATTGGTTTATTGATGGGGATAAATCCCCGTGGCTGGTGTTCTTGTAAAGAAGTTTTTGTGCCTGAATGCTTCCGGACGAATACGACGAAATCAGTAATTTCTTTCCTGTCCAATGTTGGAAGCAGTCTGCCGTTTCCGGAAAAATCTCGGCCTTTAAGTCGCCTTTCAGATAGCCTATTAGCCATATTTTGCCCTGTAAATCTTTCAGGGCTGTCGATTTCTTGTCGATTTCTGTCAGGTGTAGGAGATACTTAATGAGTCCTGCAAAGACTTCGTTTTCGTTCGAGGTGTGTTCTCTTCTAAGTTTTAGGCTCGCTTCTGTGTTGTCATTATCCCATTCGAGCTGAGCAGCTTTCAGGATTTCTTTCACGCCTCTTCCTTTATGGTTGTTTGTGACGAATCTGGGTAAAGATTCTCTTGCAAAGGGATACAAGGTTTCACTTACAAAACTTGCCGGACATGTTGTCCCTTCAATGTCGAGTAGCAGGTGGCGAATGTTCACAGCTTGATTTGATGTGTTGTGTTGCGGAGTTGCTGGTAATGCAAATGTGCCGAGAGTAAAAATTCAATAATTTCCACATGGCGTCTCGCTTGTTCAAGGTTTTCCCCCCAGGCGTAAAGCCCATGGCCCGCCACCAGAATCCCCCATGCAGGCCCATGGAGATGGGGCTTCACCGAGGCAGACAGCTGCTTCATATCCTGATTGTTGGCAACAACAGGTAAGGCCAGAGTTGTTTCATGGCTCTTGATCCCATTCAGGCCTTTCAGCATCTCCCAGCCCTCCAGTTGAACGAATCCGTCGCATCCATGCACACGCGACAACACCGTGGCTGCGACGGAATGCGTGTGCAGAACGGCTCCTGCACCCACTGAAGACATGATGCATTGATGTAATTCTGTTTCTGCACTGGCACGACCATTCCCTTCAATGACCGCACCGTTTGCATCAACAACGATCAGTTCCTCTGCCTGCACGCTTCCCTTGTCGACTCCGCTGGGTGCCATCAGCAACTGGAGTGGATCATGCTGAAGGCAAACACTGAAGTTGCCCCCTGTTCCATCACACCAGCCCCGACTGTGCAGAAACTGCATCGTCTTGATGAGTTTGTCTCGCGCTGTCTGATCGCTTCGCATAGGACCGATTCGCTTTCTCCCCTATAGAAGAGTGAGCACCTTCAACCCGGTGATGCTTCCTCCCAGTCTGCGATGGAACGGAGAGCAGCTGGATTTGCTGGATCAGCGCCGCCTTCCACACGACATTGCCATTCTCCCGCTGCGTCATTGGCGAGACGTGGCTGAAGCCATCTCCACGATGGCGGTCCGGGGTGCACCCGCTATCGGCATCGCTGCTGCCTGGGGTGTTGTGCTGGCTGCACGTGCTGGCGATGACCTCGAGGAAGCCATCGCTGTTTTACGTGCTTCGCGTCCCACCGCTGTCAACCTTGGCTGGGCTCTCGACCGGATGCGTGACTCTGAGGCTGCTCATCCCCCTGTTGACCCTGCCGTCCTGCAGGAATTGGCCGAAAAGATAGAGGCTGAAGATCGTCGACTCACCCAACGGTTGGTTGATCACGGTGTTGCCCTGTTGCCATCAGATTGCCGTCTTCTGCATCACTGCCATACCGGGGCCATCGCGACAGCTGGAATCGGTACTGCTCTGGGTGTGATCACAGCGGCCCATCAACGCGGTTTGCTCAGGCATGCCTGGCTCGATGAGACGCGACCGCGTCTTCAGGGAGCTGCTCTTTCCGCCTGGGAGCTTGGCTGCTTAGGAGTCCCCTGCACAGTGATCGTGGATGGAGCGAGTGGACTGTTGATGCGTCGTGGTGAGGTGGACGCGGTGCTGGTGGGCTGTGACCGCGTTGCGGCTAATGGTGATGTGGCCAACAAGGTGGGCACCTACAACCTTGCGCTGGTGGCTCGGGCACATGGCATTCCCTTCTATGTCTGCGCACCGGGCAGCAGTATTGATCTCACGACTGTGGATGGTGATGCAATCACCATTGAAGAGCGTGATCCACAGGAGATCACCACGTTGCAGGGGCAGCCGTTGACTGCTCCGGGATCAAGAGCCTGGAATCCCGCCTTCGATATCACTCCCGCCCATCTCATCACGGCCCTCGTCACGGAATTCGGTGTGCTCCGCCCTCCTTACCGAGATCTGCTGAGTGAACTGCCGCTTGGGCGTCAGCTCTGACAGGTGGGGCACCAGTGGGTGCTTCTCCCTGACAGTTTGTCCCTGCAGATGGGTGTGCCGCACCGCCGGCATGGGTCGCCCCCACGTCGATAGACCCAGGCTTGACCGCCATAGTTGCCGTTCACACCCTCGAGGTCGCGAAAGTCACTGAACGTGGTGCCACCGGCTCCGATGCTGATCGTGAGCACGTTCACGAGAGCCTCTCGCAGTTTGTTGAGTTGCTCCAGGCTGAGTGCCCCAGCTGGCGTGAGCGGCTGAACGCCAGCGATAAACAGGCTTTCATCGGCATAGATGTTGCCGACCCCCGCCACGAGTGATTGATCCAGAAGCGCCGTTTTGATCGGTCGTCGGCTGCCTTTCAGGCGCTTCCGGAGGTATGCCGTGGAAAACGCCTCACTGAATGGTTCCGGCCCCAGTCGACGAAGACCCGTGATGACCGATGCGATCGGCTCTCCTGGGGGAACCCACCACATCTCTCCGAAGCTGCGCACATCCACGAAGCGAAGCTCCTGACCCTGAGGGTTCCAGAATCGAACCCGCGTGTGTGGGCAAGGAGCGATGGAGTGTTCATGCCATTGGAACTGACCGGTCATGCGCAGATGAACTCCCCACATGCCTCGGTCGGGTTCCAGAGCTGCCATGAGGTATTTGCCGCGACGCGACCACTCCCCCACACGGCTGCCGCTAACACCTGAAACAAATTCCGGCGCTCCACCGGAACTGGCTATCGCACGGGTTCGACAGACCTCGATGCGATCGACTTCAAAGTTCTTGAGACGGTTCGCCAGACCTCGGCGAACCGTCTCAACTTCAGGAAGTTCCGGCAAAGCCCTCAGGCCAGGTCGAGTTCGCTCGCCGCAAAGTTGTTGCTGTTGAGGCCACCATCAACGCCCTGCAGGCCGCTGTAGTTCACCTTTTCGAAGCGAACAGTGACGGGATAGCGAACAGCGCTTTTGTCGACAGAGGCCACTGTGCCGACCTCGTTGAACCAATAGGACTCAGGGCGCTTGATGCGCACTTTGGAGCCGCGGGTGATCTCCATCGCTGGACGGGAAGGGATGCATTTTTGAGCGTATCTCGCGGAGAGAAGTAGGAGCCTGCTACGTCACAGAATGTCGTCCCTGCTGTTGTTGGATTCCTTTGAACGCTCCCCTGGTGCCGGATCAGTTTCCCTCGCTTGAGCTTGATCTTCCAGATCCGGAAAGCGATGAGATCAGCACCATGGAATTTCTGGCCCGCCTGGAGCAGGCCTGGGCGGTGTGTGATCGCTTTGATCTTCAGACCGAAATCCTGAGGGGGCGCATCCTCAAGGCTGTTCGCGATCGTGAAAAACGAGGAGGAGAGGGGCGGGGAGCAGGTTTCCTCCAGTGGCTGCGGGAGCGTGAGATCAGCAAAACCAGGGCCTACGGCCTGATTCAGCTGGCGGAATCCGCCCAGGACATGTTCAGCGAGGGTGTTCTGGAGGAAGCCAGTGTGAATCGGTTCTCCAAAAGAGCCTTCATGGAGACCGCACAGGCTGATCCTGAGGTGCAGCTGATGATCTCTGAAGCTGCCAATGAAGGTCAGGAGATCACCCGCAAGCAGGTTCGACGCCTCACGGATGAATTCACGGCGGCCACCAGTCCTCTCCTGCCGGAGGAGATTCGACAGCGCACCCAGGAGAATCTTCTTCCCCCAAGGGCTGTGGCGCCTCTGGTGCGAGAACTGTCCAAGCTCCCGGAGGAGCAGCAGGAAGATCTTCGCAAGGTGTTGCGGGATGAGCCGGAGCTTGACCGGGTCAAGGATGTGACCAGCACAGCCCGGTGGATCACCAAAGCGACGGAATCCGGTGAGGCTGTGCGGGCTTTTCAGCAGGGGGAGTTGGACCTGGCAAAAGCCATGCAGGAAGCACAGCGCCTCGATGCCCTTGGCCTACTCGCCGATGCCGTGGGTCAGGCGCAGGCGCTTGAATCCGCCGTACTCAAGCTGCATACCTCCTGGCGCCGACTTGGAGGTTTGCAGGAGCGACTCTGGGTGGAAAGCGGCAGCAGCACTCCTTACCTGCGGGATGTGCTCAATGCCCTCCAGTCCCTGAGTGGTGCAACCCTTCGTGTCTCCCTGGGGGAGCTGGCGGGGGGCAAGCGGGTGCGCCTGCAGCTGGTGGAAGAGTCCCCGGATCAATTGGAACCGCCACCGTTGCCCTGACCCCACATCTTGTAGCGGCTAGTCTGCAGACGCTACAGGTAGTGGTGGCTCTTGGATTCGTTGGAAGCCGCGCTCCATCAGCACTTCGGCTGGAGAGCCTTCCGGGAAGGTCAGCGCCCCGTCGTTGAAGCCGTTCTCGAAGGGCGCGATGCCCTGGCCGTCCTGCCCACCGGTGGTGGAAAGTCGCTCTGCTATCAGCTTCCTGCGTTGGTGCGCCAAGGTCTGGTGGTGGTGATTTCACCGCTGGTGGCACTGATGGAAGATCAGGTGCTTCAGCTGCAGCGTCGCGGCATCGCCGCAGCCTGTCTGCATGCAGGCCTGGATGCCGTCCGCCGACAGCAGGCATTCGCTCAACTGCGCGATGAAACCCTTCGGCTGTTGTATCTGGCCCCGGAACGGCTGCAGGGCGAAGCAACCCAGCGCATGCTGGAAAATCACGCCGAATCCGGGCATCTGGTGGCTCTGGCGGTGGATGAAGCCCACTGCATCAGCGCTTGGGGGCATGATTTCCGTCCGGACTACAGACGACTCGGGTTGATCCGCCGCCTCTGTCCCGGCGTTCCCATGCTGGCCCTCAGCGCAACAGCGGCTCCTCGGGTGCGGGCCGACATCATTCGTCTGCTGTCCCTGCGCAGCCCACTCGTGCAGGTGAGTTCCGCCCGCAGAGAAAACCTTCACTACGCCATGCAGCGGCGTCCTCGGGATCCGATGCCTCAAGTGCTGGAAGCGCTGGCCATGTCGCATGGAGCGTCGTTGATTTATGCGCGTACGCGACGTTCTGTGGAGCGTTGGGCGGAGCGTCTTCAGGAGCAGAACGTTGATGCCACGGCGTATCACGCCGGCCTTGATCCCGAGACCCGTCAGTTGGCTCTGACGCGTTTTCTCGAGCAGAAGCGGCCGGTGCTGGTGGCCACTGTTGCCTTTGGAATGGGAGTTGATCGCGGTGATGTGCGGTTGGTGCTCCATCTCGATCTGCCGGCCACGCCTGAGGGGTATCTGCAGGAATCAGGACGCGCCGGCCGGGACGGGCTTCCGGCCCATTGCCTCGTGCTCTTCTCTCCCGGAGATCGCACCAGTCTCGGCTGGGCGATGCAGGCTTCAGCCCGCAAGACAAGTGTCAACGATGAACAGCGACGTCTTGATTTGGCGCAGCAGCAGCTGCGGCGTATGGAGGCCGTTGCGGAGGGTGAGATCTGCCGCGAACAGGCTTTGCTTCTGGCGGTGGGGGAGTTGGTGGATCCCTGCGGCCGCTGCGATCGCTGCTGTGGACCAGTTCAGCGCCGTGACTGGTCTACTCAGGCCGAGACCTTGTTAAGCCATTTGCACGACCTGGACGGTACGGATATGAGACGCCTTGGTGAGCATCTGACCATCAATGAGCCCGGGCGGGGTGATCGCTGGACCTGGCTGGCGCGACGTCTGGTCCAGGAGGAGCTGATCAGCGAAAGCAACGACGGAGTCCAGCGCCTCTATCTGCGAGAGAGCGGACGTCGCTTCCTGGATGCCCCATGGCCGCTGGATTACGCCGCCTGAATCATCCGGTGACCTGGCAGCGGTCTTTCACCAAATCTTTCTCAAAACGGCTATTGGGGGAGGCCCAGGTCTTCCAGCTGCCATCGGCCCCGGTGACATTGATCTTCCGGGCACCGCAGTTCACGGCGAGATACAGAGGCTGGCCAGCAGCATTGAGGGTCGGGACCACCCGGCTGTCCCCCATGGTCTGCCAGTTGGCCCAGTCCACCTGCAATGGTCCGTAAGTTCTCCAGTCAGCTCCCTTGGCAACAACGGCAGAACTTACGGCTGGTTTTTGTTTGGCAACCGGCTTTTGTTTCACCACCGCTTTCTTCGTGGCGACAGAGCGCTGCTCAACAGGCGCTTGAGACCGTTTTGGGGTTGTTGTGACAGAGCTGGTGGCCAGTTCCGACGACGTGTCAAAGCTGGAATCGGAGAGAGACCGATCCGGTGTTTTCAGATACAGAGTGGCCCCCACCTTGACGTTGTTGGGGTCACTGATGGCGTTGAGGTCGATCAGGGTGGCCACCGGGAGTTTGTAAGCCCTGGCGATCTGGGTCAGGGTCTGGCCCCGGTCCACGGTGTGCTGGCTTGCCCCGGGAATAACCCGAATGGGAGCCGGCTTCGGTTTGGCCTTGGCGATAACGGCATTGCTAGGGAGTTTCAGGGTTTGCCCCACCTCCACGTGATTGGCATTACGGAGGTTGTTCACCACCATCAGATCGCGACTGCTGACGCGGTAGCGGCCGGCGATGGTGCTCAGCGTTTCCCCACGGCTGACGCGATGCCGACCAGGACCTGCACTCACCTGAGGCCCTGGAACGGTGAGGCGGCTTCCAGATTCAACGAAATCGGAATTGCGGATCCCGTTCATTTGCATCAACTGACGCACACTCACGCCGTAGTCATCAGCGATGTCCGACAAGGTCTGCCCAGGTCGCACCGTGATCGTTGCCGCGTTGGCGGACAGAGGCAGAAGTGCAGTCAGCACCAACAGGGCGAAAGCAGTTCGGCGCATGCGTCACGATTCTTTGCCCGAACCATACGGTGTTTGAACCAAAGCGCCAGTCCTCCAGAGCCACTGCTGTGGAAGGGATGTCCATCGAGTCGAATCGATCAGCCCGCCAATTTCCTCAGCAGGTTCAAATCCAGCGCATAGGGCGGATAGCGGAGTTTGAAATCCAAGATGAACGGCCGCCTCAGAACAGCCTTGGCATGGCTGAAGGTGTCAAAGCCGGCTTTGCCGTGGTAGCTGCCCATTCCGCTGCCGCCGACGCCGCCGAAGGGCAGATCGGGGACACCCACCTGCATCACCACGTCGTTGAGGCAGACCCCTCCTGAGCTGGTGGTGTCGAGCACCAGCTGCTGTTGCCGCTCCGTGCCGCCAAAGAGGTAGAGCGCCAGCGGTTTAGGGCCCCGGCGAATCTCAGCAAGTGAAGTGTTGAGATCATTCAGCGGTAGAACCGGCAACAGAGGCCCGAACAATTCATCCGCCATCAGTGGGTCGTTTCTGTCAGCAACGCGAATCACTGTTGGGGCAATGCGGCGTTGCTCCCGGTTGATTTCGCCGCCGATCAGGATGCGATCTTCTCGTCTGGCTTGCTCAAGAAGGGCCTCAAGCCGATCGAACTGCCGGTCGTTGACGATGCAAGCCAGCTGTTCGGACTGCAGAGGTTGTGTGCCGTACATCGCCGTTCGAGCCGCCTCCATGGCCTTGAGCAGGGGCTGTTGGAGATGGGGCTGCACCAGAAGGTGGTCAGGGGCGATGCAGGTTTGTCCAGCATTCAATCCCTTGCCCCAGATCAGGCGGCGGGCGCTGACGTCCAGATCAGCCCCATTCATCACCAGGGCGGGACTTTTCCCACCGAGTTCAAGGGTGACCGGAGTGAGGTTGGCAGCAGCCCCCTCCAGAACCCGGCGGCCAATCGCTCCACCTCCAGTGAAGAAGATGTGATCGAAGGGCAGTGCTACCAGAGCCGCTGCGACGCCACCATCACCCTGCTCCACGCGAACCACCTCCGGTGTGAAGTGCTCCGACACCAAACGGCTGATCAGGGCGGCTACCGCCGGTGCTTGCTCTGATGGTTTCAGCACCGCGGTGTTTCCCGCTGCGAGGGCGCTGACCAACGGTTGAAGTGTCAATGAGAAGGGATAGTTCCATGGGCCGATGATCAGCACGCAGCCCAGGGGCTCAGGGATGAGTTCCGCTCGCCCAGGCTGCTGTGGCAATGGCACGGGAACTGGCTTGGCCTGCATCCAGCGCCGAAGGTTGGACCGCACCACCTTCAATTCCTGGCGGAGAGCCACCAGTTCGAAGAACGCTTCCGTCGGCGGTTTGCCGAGATCCTTCGAGAGAGCCTGCAGAACCTCCTGCTCATGGTTCTCCACCAGGGCCTGGAACCGCTGCAGCTGATCGAGACGCCAGGCCAGAGGCCGTGTTTCTCCTCGGCCAACGCGGTCCTGCATCGGGCGGAGCTGTTCGATAGACAGGGACACGGGGCTGACGATCGGGCCTGACGGGTCTAGCAGTGGTTCAGTGGCATCCGGGGGATGGCCAAAACCATGCCCTGGTGGACCGGGGCGGTCGTCTACCAACTGATCGTTCGCAGTTACGCCGATGGCAACGGCGATGGCATCGGCGATTTCAAGGGCCTGACGTCCCGGCTGCCCTACCTGCGCTGGCTCGGAGTCAAGACCCTATGGCTGACACCGATTTATCCCTCACCGTTGCGCGATGGCGGATATGACATCACCGATTTCACCGGGATTCATCCCGATCTCGGTGATCTCGCGGCCTTCCATCGATTTCTGACCGCAGCCCACGATCAGGGGATGCGAGTCATTCTCGATCTGGTGCTCAATCACACCAGTGATCTTCACCCCTGGTTCCAACGCGCTCGCTGGGCAGCCAAGGGCAGCCCGGAAAATGATTTCTATGTCTGGAGTGATGACCCGACGCGTTACAGCGATGCACCCGTGCTGTTCCGTCATTTCGAATCCTCTAATTGGGAGTGGGATCCGGTGGCGGAGCAGTACTACCTGCACCGGTTTTTGCGTCATCAGCCAGATCTGAATTACGCCAATCCGGCGGTGCAGGAATCGATGCTGGAGGTGGTCGACTTCTGGCTTGAGCGTGGGGTTGACGGTTTCCGCTTAGACGCGGTGCCGTTCCTGTTTGAGGCCGAAGGTACACGCTGCGAGGGGTTGCCGGAGACCCATGCGTTTCTCAAGCGCCTGCGTCAGCGAGTGGAATCCCACCAGCGTGATGTGCTGTTGCTGGGGGAGGCGATCCAGCCGGTTCAGGAGGCCGCTCCCTATCTGGCTGATGACGAGCTGCATGGTGCCTTTAATTTCGTGCTGACCGCGCATCTGTTCGCTGCAGTGGCCGGAGGTTGCACCCGTCAGCTGGAGGCTTGCCTCGTTCAGTCGGAGCAGGCCGTTTCTGGGGTGCGCTGGGCCCTCCCGCTTCGCAACCACGACGAGCTCTGGCTGGGCGATGGTCACCTGATTCCGCAGGAGGTGATCCAGACCATCCGGGTTGGCCTGCCTCAGGGGCAGGGGCACTGGCTGAATTGGGGCATCAATCGACGTCTCGCACCGCTTCTCAACGGCGACCCACGAACCAATCGCCTGCTGCACGGTTTGATCTACAGCCTGCCTGGCATGCCCTGCCTGTACTACGGCGATGAACTGGGGATGGGCGACTGGCCTGGACTGCGTGATCGTGATCCGAACCGCACACCGATGGCCTGGACGCCCGACCGCAACGGTGGCTTCTCTTCGGCTCCCGATCCGCTGCTGGTGCTGCCACCGATCACCGCTCCGGGATATGACTACCGGGTGGTGAACGTAGAGGTGCAGAAACAGCTGCAGGGGTCTTTGCTCAACTGGCACCGCCGCATGCTTACCTGCCGCCGTTTGCTACCAGCACTGCATCAGGGGGGCTTTGAATTGCTGCAGTGCAGCCATCCAGGCGCCCTGGCCTACGTGCGCTCTACAGATGCCATGACTGTTCTGGTGGCAGCGAACGTCACTGGCGCCGGCGCGTCTTTCAGCCTTGATTTGACTCGGTGGCAGGAGCAACGCACCCGAGAGGTGATGTGGGGATGCGATTTCCCTCCGGCAAGCCCGGAATGGTTTGTGAACTTGCCGCCCTATGGAATCAACTGGTGGTTGATCGGTGAGGTGGAGTCCGAGCCCCCCGGTCCCGGTGCTTGAAAGACGAATGGACGCAGGTGATGTTGCGCCGAGAGGTTGTCAGAGAGAAGCCGAATGGGGTGCTGTTCCCGGAGGTCACGCTGCACCATCAGTCGCACATCGTCCGGTCCCTTCCACAGCGGAATCCATGCGAGTTGATCGTCACCCCCCTCTGACTCACTCCAAGGTGTGAGCCATGCATCGATCACCCGATGGTTAAAAGTGACCGGTCAAAGGATTCATTTCAGTTCCTCTTCCACGAGTGGGCGCAGCCGCTCAGCTTCTGCTGAATCGACCATCGCCAGCCGACAACGTCGGCTCAGCACATCACTGGCGCTGGTGGCATGCTCATCTCGGATGAAATGGCGGATCTCGGCCCGGCAGATCGGAATCACGCTGCTCAGGGGTTCGCGTTCTGCGACCGTGGATTTCGCCACCACCGATTGGGCACTGAGTCCAAAGCTGTGCTGCAAATGAGCGATCTGGCGAGGACGCTCTGGCGTATCCGGCAGCAGGTCCTTCAAAGCGGCTCGCTGCCCTTGCAGTTCGGGCAATGTCTGGTCGGGATTCGTGGCCGTCCCCAACAGCGGCAACCCTTTGGGCTTTGGCAACGGTGAAGGAAGTTGACGTTCGACGGCGGCCAGGCAATCCATCGCCATCGGTCTGCAGGTGGTCCATTTGCCACCCATCAAGCTCACCAGGCCACAGGGCAGCGTTTCCACCTCGTGTTCGCGAACAACCTGGCTGCTGCTGCGTTCGCCTCCGCTTGGCTGCAGAAGCGGACGGCCACCGGCCCAGCGGCTGCTCACAACGGGATGATTCAAACCTGGGAACCATTGGCGTACATATCGCAGCAGGTAGGTCTCTTCGTCTTCTGAAGGAATGGCCGCCTCTGTTTGTCCACAGGCTTGATCGGTGGTGCCAACCAGGGTGTGGCCGAAAAACGGCAGCATGAACAACACCCGACCGTCTTCGGTCGCAGGCACCAGAAGTCCCATGCCCTGCGGGCAGAGATTGTCCTTCAAAACCAAGTGCGTCCCGCGACTGGTCAGGAGTCTTGGAGGAGCATCAGGGTCGGCCAGATGCCGCATCGCATCGGCATGGATTCCGGTGGTGTTGACGATCACCTGGGCCTGCCAACGCTCCTGCTGACCGGTCTCCGTTTCGCTCACGGCTGCAGTCAGTCGTCCGGCTGGATTACGTTCGAAGCCGATCACCCGACAGCTGCGGCGCAGGGTTGCACCGCCTTGTTCTGCGGTCAGCGCTAACAGCAGGTTGAGACGGGCATCATCAAATTGGCCGTCGCTGTAGGCCACCCCACCCTGGCGAGGGCAGAGTTGTGGAAGGGCTTGAACCAGTTCATCCCTGCTGAGCCGGCGGCTGTGCCCCAGACCCGTGTCTCCTGACAGTGCGTCGTAAAGCCCGAGGCCCAGGCCGTAATAGGTCTTGTCGAACCAGTTCTTAGTCGGCAGCACCAACTCCAGCCGATTGGCCAGGAATGGCACGGTTCGCAGCCAGTGTCCTCGTTCAAGGAGGGCCTCCCGCACCAGCTGCAGTTGGGCGATGTCCAGGGTTTTGAAGGCGAGCTCGAGGTATCGCACACCGCCATGCAGCAGTTTTGTGCTGCGACAGCTGGTACCACCGCTGATGTCCCCTGCCTCCAGGAGAGCGACCGACAGGCCGCGACGGACGGCTTCGAAGGCAACGCTCGCTCCGCTGGCACCAGCGCCGATCACCAGGAGGTCGCAGTGGTGATCAGCCATGCCAGCCAAGGCTCCTGTTCACGGCATCATCCCAGCGACTTTTCCATCGGCTGCGTTGCAGCGGGTCGATCTGGGGATGGAAATGCTGGGCACCCGTGTTGCGCTCCGGAACCAGATCCTCAAGGTCGTTGATCAAGCCGGCCTGCATCCCGGCCAGCAGGGCAACGCCACGGGCGGTGCTCTCCAGGTTCACAGGCCGTCGCACGGTCAGCCCGGTGCTGTCTGCCTGGGCCTGCAGCAACGGGTCGGAGGCTGCTGCCCCACCGTCCACGGCCAGCTCGCCTAGGCCATGGCCCAGGGCCGTCTCTGCCAGCTCCACCAGGGTGGCCACCGAGAGGGCAATGCCCTCCAGGGCTGCACGGGCGATGTGGCCCCGGTTGCTGTTGCGGGTGAGACCCACCATTAACGCGCGAGCCTGGGGATCCCAGTGGGGTGTCCCCCAACCGGTGAAGGCGGGCACAAGCATCAGCCCCCCCGAGTCCGTCACCGAGAGGGCGAGTTCATTCACCTCGGCGGCTTCATCGATGATCTGCAACCCATCCCGTAGCCACTGAACCACGGTGCCCGCGTTGAAAAGACTTCCCTCCAGGCAATAGGTCGGACGGCCCTCGGCATCGGTCCAGCCCAGGGTGCTGAGCAGTCCGGCATTGGAGCGCCGCACGGTTGTTCCGGTGTTGATCACCAGGAAGGCCCCTGTGCCGTAGGTGCATTTGGCTTCGCCCGGATGCAGGCAGAGCTGCCCAAGGGTGGCCGCCTGCTGATCCCCAAGGAGTGCTTCGATCGGGGTGCCACCAAAGGGAAGATCGGCCGCAATGGCACCGAAGCGGCCACGGCAGGGCAGCAGTTCTGGCAGTGCTCCAGACGGTAATCCTGCGTGGTCGCGGAATTCATCCACCCAGCAGCGCTGCTCCAGATCCATCAGCAGCGTTCGGCTGGCGTTGCTCATGTCACTGCCATGGCGGCGGCCATCGGTCAGCTTCCAGAGCAGCCAGGATTCGACAGTCCCGAAGCAGAGATCGTCCGCGGCCGCTGCAGCGGCTGCTTCGGATTGATGGTCCAGCATCCAACGGATCTTGCTGGCGCTGAAATAGGGGTCCAGCAGCAGGCCGGTGCGTTGGCACCAGTTTTCTGCCAGTCCGGCATCGGTCCAGGCTTTGCAGATATCTGCCGTGCGCCCGTCCTGCCACACCAGGGCGGGACCACAGGGGCGACCGCTGCTGCGGCGCCAGAGCACCGTTGTTTCGCGCTGGTTCGTGATTCCGCAGCTCACCACTGCGGTTCGCTGCACATCGCTCAACTCACGGTGAAGCTGGCTCATGGCCTGGCACTGGCTGGTCCAGATCGCGTCGGGATCCTGCTCGACCCAACCATCCGCGGGGTAGTTGATCGGTAGAGGTGCTGAAGCACTGGCCACCAGTGTTCCGTTGCGATCGAAGACTGCGGCACGGGAACTGCTGGTGCCCTGATCCAGAGCCAACAGGAGAGGCTGATCTGCCATGGCCGTTGCTTTTCTCCCCTGCTAGCGAGGGGATCGTCAGCTGCAAAGCAATGGGACGTTTTACTCCCTTCAGCGACCCCCCGGCTTGGGTGGCAGAAGCTGTCATTTATCAGATCTTTCCCGACCGGTTTCGCCGCAGTGGACGGGTTCAGGCCCAGTCGCATCTTGCTCTGGAGCCTTGGGGATCAGCTCCCACGGAGAACGGATTCCAGGGTGGGGATCTGTATGGCGTTGTGGATGGTCTGGATCACCTGCAGGAGATGGGGATCAACTGCCTGTATCTGACTCCAATCTTCAGCTCAGCAGCCAATCATCGTTACCACGCCTTTGATTATTTCCAAGTTGATCCATTGCTTGGGGGCAATGCCGCCCTCGATGCCCTGATCGCTGCGGTGCATGCGCGCGGAATGCGCATCGTGCTGGATGGAGTCTTCAACCATTGCGGCCGTGGCTTCTGGGCGTTCCATCACCTCGCCGAGAACGGATCAGCGTCTCCCTATCGAGACTGGTTCCACGTGCACGCCTGGCCGGTGCGTCCCTATCCCGCCGAGGGAGAGGACTGTGGTTACGACGCCTGGTGGGCCTTGCCGGACCTGCCCAAGTTCAACCATGCCAATGCTGCGGTGCGGGAGCACTTGCTGGCGGTCGCCCGGCATTGGTTGGAGAGGGGGATTGATGGCTGGCGACTGGATGTTCCAGCGGAGGTTCCTGCTGACTTCTGGTTGGCGTTTCGGCAGGTTGTACGGGACGTCAATCCCGATGCCTGGATCGTTGGCGAGGTCTGGGGAGATGCCCGGGCGTGGCTGGGCGGAGACTATTTCGATGGGGTGATGAATTACCGGCTTGGCTGGAGCAGCCTCTGCTGGGTGGCTGGCACGGCACTCCGGCAGACCTACCGCAATAAGGAGTACCCGCTTAACCCACTCAACACCGCTGAGTTGATCGACATCTGGGCCACCACCGCAGGTTGGTATCGCCCTGCCGTCAACCGTGCCCAGATGAACCTGCTGGATAGTCACGACGTCCCCAGAGCACTGCATACGCTCTCGGGTAACACAGCCGCACTGAAGCTGGCCCTTCTGATGCTGTTCCTGCAGCCCGGTGCTCCCTGCGTTTATTACGGCACCGAGGCCGGACTTGCGGGTGGTCCTGCTGGCAAGCGTGCCACAGGGCCTGGTCCAGCTTGCCGGGAGGCTTTCCCCTGGGATGAACCATGGACGGCGAATCTCAGCCCATGGATCTCTGAGCTAACAAATCTGCGCCGGTGTTACGCGGCCTTACGGGATGGGGCCAAACAGTGGACAGCCATTGGGGACGATGGTCTTCTCGGAAGCTTTGCTGATCTGCAGGTTCTGATCAACCGCAGCGTTGAAACATCCCTGCCCATCGATCAAACCAAGCAGGTGATCTGGTCATCAACGGGTGATATCGATGCGAGGGATCTGACTCCACAGGCAGCCTGCCTCCAACGTCTGGGTTGAAGTGGGGCACGATTCATCTCTGATGCCGGGAGATGAAATGGAAGCCCTTGTCGAGACTTGAACTCGAGACCTCTCCCTTACCAAGGGAGTGCTCTACCGCTGAGCTACAAGGGCATGTGGAGGATGGGCCGGGTTGGATTTGAACCAACGTAGGCAGAGCCAGCGGATTTACAGTCCGCCCCCATTAACCACTCGGGCACCGACCCGAACCACACCCGTAGAACTTACCAGCCGGTGTGCCCTCAACAAACGGATCGATACGATCAGCCAAGCTCAAACCGGCCTGCGGCCATGCAACTGCTGCTGCTGAACGGACCCAACCTGAATCTGCTGGGCAAGCGGGAGCCGGGGATCTACGGCCCAGCCAGCCTGGCGACCATCGAGGAGCAGCTCCGTGGAGAGGCCAAGACGGAGGGAGCGGTTCTCGACTGCTTTCAAAGCAACTTCGAAGGTGCCTTGATTGAGCGGGTTCACCAGGCGATGGGCTCCACCCAAGGGATCTTGATCAACGCCGGTGCTTACACCCATACATCCATTGCCCTCAGAGATGCCCTGCTTGGAGTTTCGATTCCCTATGTGGAGCTTCACCTCAGCAACACCCATGCCCGTGAATCGTTCCGCCATCGTTCTTATTTCGCTGACCGAGCCATTGGTGTGGTCTCTGGTTTTGGAGCCATGAGCTACTCCCTGGCTCTCCAAGGTCTGATCAGTTATCTGCGTGCTGAAGCATGACTCTTCAGGTCCCAGAGAAGTCAACGGCCTCCATCCGCTGGCTCGCCGCTCCCACCAGTTGGACGTGGTTGGAACAAGCCAACGCTCGGCCGATGGAAGTGTTGATCGACCATGCCCATTGCGAGCGCAAAGCAGCTGGCTTTGCCACACAGCTGATGTTTCGTTATCTCTGCGAGCCGGGTCTGGGAGAGGTGCTCAGTCCTCTGGCACGGGAAGAACTCGAGCATTTTGAACAGGTTTTGGCCCTCTTAAAGCAAAAGGGCCGCTATCTCGAACCCCTTCAATCCTCTGGATATGGTGCGGCACTCTCGAAACAGGTGAGAAAAGAAGAGCCTTCACGCATGCTCGACTCTTTTCTTGTGGCTGGATTGATTGAGGCTCGTTCTCACGAACGGATGGCTTTGCTGGCTGAGCACAGCCCAGACGCAGACCTGCGAGAGCTGTACGCAGACTTGCTCCGAAGCGAAGCACGCCACTTCGGTATTTATTGGTCGTTAGCCGATTCCCGCTGGCCGCGAAAGGTGATCACACAACGGTTGGAGGAACTCGCCGAGCATGAGTCGCAGGCTCTTCAAGGGCAACTGGGTGATCCGGAAGATGTGAGGATGCATTCGGTTGGTATCCAGTTTGAGACGTGAAACTGCTGAAAACCAATCTGGAGCCCATTGGGCTCAATGGTGATCAAGGGCTTGATTGAGCTGTTTCTCAATTAGAGGCAACCTTCGTAATCTTGCTGTCATCCCTTGTTTTTGGTCTTAAGTTTGGTCGAAACTTTTTCTGCCCTGACCAATGAGGCCGACCAATCAGAGCGGAGATTTTCAGGACCATCATCGCGGTCCACTCTTCCACATAACAGGGGTACCAAGCTCGGGCTCATGGTCGTCGATCGGTCAGGGAAATGGATGGATTAATGCTGGCTTGAACAATTCTGGTGTCCATGACCATCCGGTGAATAACGACAATGGTGTTAACAATCAGATTGAATTATTTAAATTAAAAAAGTCAAAGATTTCATTGACTGACGACGCTGTCTCTTCGTCGAAAGATTCTGCTGCACTTATCGGGACCACTGATTCAGACGTCATCACATTTTCTGGAAAACGTCAGAATGCTCAAGGAAAATCTGGAGAAGATTTGTTTGTGCTTGATTTGGATCTATTCGCAGAGAGTGAGAGACTTTTAGACAAGATTGAAGATATAAGATTTAACGAGGGCGATAAAATTATTCTTGGTTCGGCAACAATTAAACTTAAGGGAATACGTCTTGGCGTATCGCGATCAAAGAAAGAGTTTAAATCATTGCTAAAGTCTGATGCAGATTTGATTTTTAAAATCAATAAAAAACAAACAAAAGCTCGTCTGCTGTCTAATACTTCATCTCTGATGAATGGGATTGATGTTAAGGATACGCTATTGAAAGTTGTTGGTGATCTGGATTACAACGGCATGATTCCTTTGGAGATGACGCGCCTGGTTTAGTTTGATCAAATTTAAATTAATCAATAAGCAGTATTAGACCCCCCTGCAGAGTTACAAAGGGGGTCGTCTTGAAGTTGATTTGATATTCCGTTGAAGTTTATTGAAATCAGGGCTACATCACGATTCCGGAGAAATCGGTTGCAGTTACATCACCAAGTTCAGAAAAGTCAACACCAGTAAAAATAGAATCTCTAAATACGGAGGCCCTGAATCTAGAATCGCTCAAATCTGAACCAGTAAAGTCTGCTGGTTCAAAATCTCCAGCAGCAATCTCTCTGGCAATACCTTGGTTGACAAATCGAATGTCTGCATTTTTAAAACTTGAATTGGTAAAATCAGTGCCGTTTACTTCGGCTCCAGAGAATACTGTATTATCCAGTATTGCATCTTTATAGTTAGTTCCAACATGAATTGAACCAGGTAAAAAAGCACCTGTTAGATCAGCATCCTCAAAATTCGCTTCAGATAGCGTTGCCCCAAATAGTTTTGCTCCCCGTAGGCTCGATCCACGCAGGTCAACCCCCGTAAGATCTACAAATTCCATGTAGGAATCATCAAGGATGACGTTTGTCAGGTCATATCCCTGAAGATCAAAACCAATCGGTGGAAAGTCCATTCCACTGAGATCGAGAGGACCTTCAAAGACTTCGCGACGAAGTTCATTCCATGTGTCGGCACCAGCAAACAAGGCACCCTGAACATCTGTGTATGAACTTTCTTCGGGAAGAATGGCATCGTCGATGCTGTCAGCTGTGTCAAAGTCAACCCCAAACGCGTTGACGCTAGACATATTGACATTGTCGAATACAGCATCTTCAACGGTAGTAAACCGCAAAGATGCATTTTTCATGGTCGCATCAGTGAAATTTGCGCCAGTTAGATTGGCAGTTATTAAATCAGCTCCGTTGAGATTCGCACCCTCAAGATTTGCATTGGTTAAGTCTGCACCAGCTGTCAAAAAGGCACCCCTAAGATCAGCACCCCTAAGATCAGCACCTTTAAGGTTGGCTGCACTCAAGTCTGCTCCGCGCAAATCAGCATTACGCAGATCAGTCTTCGAGAGGTTCACAGCAAATGCATACGCATCGCGTAAATTGGCATTACGAAGATGCGACTTACGAAGATTTACATTTTCGAGAACGCTGTCCTTCAGATTTGCATCGTCTAACAGTGCATTGCTGAGATCAAACGATGTTGGTCCTGCCATGCTTGACACAATGCCGGGAAGATCACTGTTTTTAAGTTTAATCTTCTTGTCTGGATTGGAGAGGCGATAAATATTCC
This sequence comes from Synechococcus sp. AG-676-F02, assembly GCA_003208975.1. Lineage (GTDB taxonomy): Bacteria > Cyanobacteriota > Cyanobacteriia > PCC-6307 > Cyanobiaceae > Parasynechococcus. Next base: position 41,502 of record QCTY01000002.1, on the reverse strand, counting down.
ATGTATCTGATCCATCTAGTAACTTCCGTTGCTGTTTCGATAGAGTGGGATGGGAAGGGCCTCCAAGATCTTGAACTTCAATGTTGATTTCTTCCACGACACTTAAACCACCTGAATCAACACTTCTCACTTTGATCTTATAATCACCAGATTCAAGCTCTGGATCGTAATTAATAAGAATCTGGTTGCCATTTACAATGAATCGTCCCTCGGCATCGTCAACAAGTACTGGTGGAATCCCAAACGGAAGTGCATACACATGATCATCTTTTTTCCGATAGGGACCATGGGCGTCTTCGGTTTCGAGAACACCAACTAGGTTGAGATAATCGACATTATTATAAATCTTGTGATTGTCGATTGTAATTGCGGTCGGAGGTTCATTCCGCCTTTCAGGTGGTGTAGAAGCCTCATGATATTCAAGGTCGCTTAGATATACTTTATGCGGAAATTTATCGCCTTTGACGTGGTCTATTTCGTAACTGTTTGGAAAGTATCCGGATTTGAAATACTTATCGGGTTGTTGAATGGGGTCTGAAGATTTTTTCTTTGAAGCCAAATATTCCGGAGTCACCATCGGCTCCAGAAGAGTCATATGTCCGTCATAGGCTCCATATTGAACTGTTCTTTGATCAGGTCCAAAGGGAACACCGCTGGATTCAAAGAATTGGTATATTTCATCGTTGTCAACCTGAAGGAATTCGGGATAGGTAACATTATTCCAGTGACTTCCATCACCAGGCGCGACTCCAATGCCATTCATGAAAGCATCAACCGGACGCTTGTAATCCTCAGGCCAAAATTCAACAGGTGGGGCTATCTGGGCCTTTGCATACTCATCAGGAGAATAAAAGACGTTTATGGTGTCTCTAACTTCTTGCGTGTTTAAGTAAAAATGAAAATCAAAATGATCAACATCATAAACTCCGTCCGGACCATGGCCGTCAGTCTGACTTCCATTTGGACCAGCCACCCATGTCCATGTCAGTAAGTTGAAAACCGTGCTGTTTTCTGGATATGCCAGTTCAACTTCAAATTCACCAGCAAGATAGTCACCTCTGTCTTGACGATTCTCCAAGCTCCCAGGCAAATTCCTGAGGGCTGCTTCGTTGAACTCCATGCCAATGTCCAACGGAGTATCAAGATCTCCATCAAACACCATGAATGAGCGAATCTTACCTTTCGAGGCTTCAAATCCAGCTCGCTGGTTAAGCTTTACGGTGGGACCATAAACGATGAAGTCATCGCCATCGAGGGGAATGTGGACCGGGGTGAAATCAGACATCAGTAATGCAAAAAAGAAGAAGAATGGGAGCTATTTTTGAGTTGGCTTTAATTTATAGATTTAAGCGTCAAAATGTCAAATTAACCTGAACAACTCCGCCAAAGGTGTCAAAATTTCCCTGAGTCAGTTGTCCATTTGGCCTGCTCAGATAGAACAGACCTGGCATGATTGAAATGTTATTGGAATATGGATAGCGATACCAAAGCTCCATAATGTAATTACCATCATTAGGCGTCGAACCGTCAGCCAAAGCAGTCGCGAATGTAGGTTGACCGATTGCAAAAGAAAGTGAATCCATGATTCCACTAATGTCATCCCACTGCAAGCCAACCATCCAGCTTTGTGATTCGCTTACTTTGCGGACTCCACGGTCGTATTCACTGTAAGTGGGATCGCTTACATCATCATTGTTGAGGGTATTAATTCCCCATCCCACGCTGAGTGATGGAATCCAGCCTGTTTCCATTGGTCTTAACCAACCGTTGATTGCAAAACTATGAGAATCCGAAGATGTACCGTACTCCAACCACGATTGGTGTCGAGTAATCGTTTTAGTTCCCTGAAGGAAATCTGTACCATTCTGACCGTACCTGTAACCAAGAACCAGTCCGTAAAGGGGTGATTGGTAGCCAAACTGAGCTGCGATCGATCCACGGGACTCATCGGTCATAAAACCTCCCGATCCTCCTGAAACGTTGCCCGAAATCGCTAGATAATTAACAGTGGCAAGCCAATGAGACGTCATGAATGGATTTCCTGCTTTACTCCTCCAAGTGACGGCACCTCCAGCACCTACGGCCTTGTTATAAACGCCAGGTGTGCCAAAGCTGCTGAAATAATCAAGAATATAGTCACCCCGAACCCCATAAGCAGTTGGATAACTTGCCCACAAACCCATATTCATGACTTTTGGGGATATTGTTACTGTTAAATTTTGACCTAAGGGAAACTTGTAATACATTCGTTCTAAATCAAAGCCATTGTCACCACTGCTGGGAGTGAAAGCACGGTCAAGAGCCGCTAACGGCACAGTCGATTTATAGAAGGGAGTTGCAGGATTAAATGTATTAAACGCAGACGAGGATGCATTACCTGTTCGTATCTGGGCTAGGAAGTAATCCTTGCCGGTAAAGCTTGCCTTGAATCCAAGCCTCAAGCTATGGATCATGTGAAACGCGTCTTGCCTGGGTGAATATAATTCACCAGCAATATTGTCATTAACATCACCACCGTAATTAACTGCTCCCATCATGAAGCTAGCTTCACCCTTGAGTTTTGAAAATGGGGAGAATTTCATGGCGTCAAGTTCACCAATCCTTGCCTCCAATCCATCAATTCTGCCTTTGATGATGGCTAGCTCTTTCTCGAATATATAAATAAGCTTTTTTATTTCATCAGTTCTTTCAGTGATCGAATCCAAGCAGCTGTTCAATAAAGCGGCTGCTTCATAGCGACTGATTGATTGATCACCTCGAAGTGATTGGTCTGGATATCCTGCGACGCAGCCGTAAGTTTCGGCAAGATTTTTAATTGCTTGATAAGCCCAATCGGTAGGACGAATATCCCCAAACTGATCAATTGATGAAATTTGATCGCGTCCATCAATTCCCAATTCAGTGTATGCATCTATATCAGCCGACCTTAGATCTGCCGCGGTTACATTTTGCCCATTAGCTTTGGCAATGAACGTTGACGAAATTGCGCCAAGCAAAAGAGAGCCTATAAAAAATTTACGCATTTTTAAATTCTAATTGATTTATTTTAGAGATGATCCCGCATTTTGCACCGTACATGAAAATTTGTCACGGGTTCCTCACGGCAAGCGTTAAGTTTGTTCGAGACAAAGGGAAAAACCCCAAGCTCTTCAATGCATACTCTTGCAGTACATTGACAGAGCTTGGGGTCGAGAGATGATAAATGTGAATATAGTGCTCAATCAACTGTGTATTAAGAACTTAGTTCTTTTTTGATCATGGGTACTAGGGGTTGGCACTTGGAGGGAATTTGCAGATCATTTGGTTTAGCTTCTTTGTGAGTGAAGATAATATCAACCATTTTTGAGTCTAAGCAAGAATCAACTCCATAAACGTTGCCTGGATATGAAGCTGCTCTCAATGTCAGCTCGTCTAATGATACATTGATAAGATCTCGCCGTTTGTCGTATTTTACGCTGTACGAAAGTGGATAATAACCGCTAACGGGGTAAGCCTTTGGCTGAGGTATTTTTGCAGAGAAGTTAGGCTTTGAAAGAAGATATTTTCTTGTGAGCATTGGCTCCCAGAATACAATATTACCGTTATGACCTCCAAATAAAAATATGTTGGAGAAGTTATGGGGCTTTAACTGATCGGAACTCATGTCTGCATAGTGTGTACCCATCCTTGGCTCCGATGTGTTGGGTGCTCTATAGTAACCTTCAGGAAGGAAATCTCTGGGTGGCTCAATATTTTGAACGAGTAGATCTTCAGTCTCGGGATCTACCATGCTGTCATTTGTAATTGCATGACGATACTCTGTGGTCGCCATATAGAAATGAACATCCAAATGAGGTTCAAAGAAAACATCTTTAAGAGGACCATGTCCTTCAGGATTCCAATTCAATCCCATATGATTGTAGGCAGTACGGTCAGCTTCTTTGGGAAAAAGCATCTCGTATTCAAAATTGTGCCATGGGCTGCCGTCAATGAGCTTTAGCTTGAGAGTTCCTTTCTGAGGATTTTCATTATCTGCAGGTAGTCCATCTAGAGCCGCCTTGGTTAAAGTGATCCCAATTCGATTTGGTGTGCCGGTACCCTTTTCTAACTCTGCCCATGTCCAAACCTCTCCTTTACCCATATTCATTTTATCGCCTTGCACAACTGTTGTTGTTGCTGCGTGAACGTTGAGTGGTACTGAAAAACAGAATACCGCAAGTGAAAGCACAAATACTGAAATTTGCTTGAAAATTTGATGGAGTAAAGAAATCATGATTTCATTGAAAATGATGGATTAATCATTTAAGTTTTGTTGGTCATTTAAACAGTGGACTCAGGTCAGCAAATACCTGAAGGGACTTAATTTGTTGGTTGTTTATTATGAATAAGTCTAAGCAAGTTATCTTGACAGAGCTACCATCTTTTTTGAGATATGTAGCATTTAATTCCACAACTATACTGTCTTCGTTTTCGTAGGACGACAAGATTTCATGCTCAACTCGGTCAACCATATTTTTGAATCTGCTGTAACTCTGTTCGAGAGCTTCTTTTCCAGCTATGGTTGGATTGTTCCCAACTTTATAAGTACAATCGTCTGCAAAAAAGCCAAGATATTCTTCTAAACTGGCTGCGCCTGCAAGAAATTTTTCCGCATGTTGTAGTGATAAAGATTTCATTGTAAGGAGATGCAGTGGTTTAGGAAAAGGCAGGTGATGTATCGATGTAAGCAGTTAACTCCTTAACCTTTCCATTGCTGAAGTTGATGACATCTACGCAAGGTACTGTCACCGACTTACCATCTTTTCGATTATATGTCACATTCATTTCGCAAATGACAGTTTTTTCGATCTCCCATATTGTTGTGATGTCATGAGTGACAGACTCAAACATATCAACCAGTGGCTCAGCCAAGGCACGTATGCCATCAGGGCCAATGACAGGGTCAAAATTTGCTACTTTATAAATAGCGTCATCAGTAAAAAATTGAACATAGGCTGCAATGTCATTCGATTCAACGGCTGCGTAAGCCTCTTTTACAGAAGTAACCAGTGTGGAATCCATAGTTGTTAGTGTGGTGAAATGTTTTTTAAAAAGTAAGTGTTTTACGCTGTGAATAGGGGAGTTGCATCCATGAAGACCAGCATCGCAGATACCTTCCCACCTTTAAATTTGAAAATATCCAGACATGGCAGTGGTAAATTTCCACCCTTTTTGAGTGTGTAGTTGCAGATCAATTCAGTTACTACTGTGTCTTCAAGTTCATATAGTGATTTGATTTCAAAAGAAATCCCTGAAATCGCATCTAAGTGGCTGGCTTTGATCGTCGCAGCAATATTCTCTTGGCCGACGGCTGAAGGATAATTGCCAAATCGATATTCAGCATCTTCAGTAAGTAATTCTAAAAAACCTTCGACATTGAAGGACTCAAACATCTTCAGAAGAGTGCGTACTGTTTCGGAATTAGACATGGTGAGATGATTGATAAGAGGTAAAAGTTTACTTTGGTAGATTAAAATTAGTCTTGGAACAGCGGGTTGATGTCCATAAATATTTTGAGCTCCTTGATTAGGCTGCCTTCAAATTTGACAATATCAAAACACGGAAGAGTGACGATTTTTCCACCATGTGATATGTAAGTTACAACCATCTCCACAAGCAATGTATCATCATCTGGGATGGAGATGTTGAGAATGCGATGGTGTAACCCTTCGCAGGACTGAATAAATCCTTGCGATGCCTCTTTTATCTCTTGAGGACTTTTCGCCGGCGGAAAGTTCCCGAATTGGTAATAACATTCATCTGCAAAAAATCTAATAAAGTTATTGACGTTGAGCGCTTCTCCGCAAAGAAAAAGTTTTTTGAGTGTATCTACATGATCTCCCATATTGTTGAACTTTGGCCACTTGAGGGTATGCGGCCATTCCCATTGATAGGTTGAGTCAGTCATGGAATACCTTGGATTTGTAAGTTAGTGAAGAGAGTTAAATTCAACCAATGTTGTTTTTATCCTTTTGAACCTTAGCCATGGTCGAGGCGCTGGTCCCTTCGCTTCACGATCTATTAACACACTAGGGTGACTTCCAAACAGGGCTTAGAAATACGCCTCTGATCAATAACGAGGGATGACCGATGGATTGCAGAACCTGTGCGTTTACTGCCTCGAAACCCCGCTCTCATGCAGGCGTTGTTGGCTACTGATCAACGTATGAAAAGCATGGAAGATGCTCATATTATTGACTCCATGCGGATAATCTCAGCCTACCCAGAAACTGATTTAAAAAAAATCCTCGGATGATGACGAATTAGTGCTTGAACGCTGTATAAGTGTTAAAGTTGTTTGTCGCATGGCTTTCTTATGGATCTAAAAGAAAATGCTGTCCTTGGTGACGTTCAACTACAAGAAGCGCTCAACGGAGTCAATCCACAATTCGGCGACTTTTGTGTACGTGTTGCCGGAGAAGCATGGGGACATTCTTTGATTGATCAAAGAACAAAAGCGATGTTTGCGATCTTGCTTGATGTTGCCAATCAATCTTATAGTGGGCCAGGTGTGCCATTTGAGGCACATGTAACCATGGCTTTGAAGCAGGGAGTAACGTTCGAAGAAATAGAAGAAGTTCTTTTGTTCGCTTGTGTTTATTGTGGATTCAATAAGGCTGCAGGTGGATTTGGTCGTCTTAACGAGTTGAAGGAAAAGTACGGATCATAAGTGATTGGGCAGAACGTATTTTTGATTAAGGGCAAGCACATTTAACTTGCCCCAGAGTTTTTTTAGATTTCTATTTCTTTAAGAAACAAATCAATTAGCTCGTCTGTGAATGCAGGATGTTTTGCTGTGATGAGGTCACCATCAACACAGCTACCCACAGTGCCATCGTCCCCATATTGAATTTCTGCACCTGCATTTTCAACGTCACACAAAATATTGTGTGCACAAGTTACTTTTTTCCCTTCCAGAAGCGTGCGATCGGCACAAAGTAACCAAAGTGAGTGACAAATAGTCCCCATTTTAATTCCTGGAGATTTGTCGATCTTTCTTAGAAGTTCTACGGCAGGTGCATCATTTGGTTTCCCTTTTTCGGGCTTTACCGAATACCTCAAACGATCAGTTGCATAGGCTCCAATAAGCAGGAAACCTTTGTAGTCCGTCGGATTTACATCTGAAACGTCTTTAGCTACCGTAATGTGTTCTTCGACCCATCCATTGTCTGGGTTAGAACCAAATTGAAGTGTTGGATTACCCCATAGATTTGTTATGTATTCTATTTCATACCCAGCAGCAGGAAAACGACGATTAAAAATTCTATATTCTGTCATGTCGAAGTGATCTTCTATGAAGACCCCAATTCTCCCTTTCGCTGGACCATGTGAGTTGAGTAACATGATTTCAAACGTAAATGACTGTACAGAGCCGGGAGGATAGCCCTTCGGCATTTATTATTATAGCCATCCAATCATTTTCAATTGTATTTTTTGAAGTCCTTTCGGACTTCGAGGACAATATGTTTTGATTCCCTGTCAAATGTTGGCTTATGCTCGCTTCCTGGCTATATGCGTTTCATTGAACAGGCTATTTTGAGTGACCTTGCTTTGCTATTTGTGTCTTGCACCACAGCCCTAATGGTTCCGCTGCGCGACTTCTTTTTGAAGGCTATATTTCAAGTATTAGCTTCAGCCGTTTGATTGAAGCTGATTAAAATTGTTTAAAAATTCTTCCATGACTCGTCGAAACTACTACGAAGGACTCACGGCTGACTATTCACGGGTTGGTCTTGTCAGCGATGAAATGAAGGCCAGCCTGATCAAGCGTTCAGACGAAATCGGAAATCTGCAGGAAGCTGCGCTACCTGCAATTGGACCAGATTACACACTTGAGCAGATTGAATCTGAAAATCGTGAATTTTGGCCGACCCATTGTGAGGCTCTTCGCCAAGGTAGGGGTGATCTGTTAACTAAAGAGTATCGCCCAGATCTTGTGTATCATTGTCAAGATGGTCCGTACAATGGAATTACAGAGCAGCAGCAAAGGGAAAAGCATTGGTGGGCGATTATTGCTCAACCTGGTGTAACGATGTGCTGGCCAATCGTGCAATTCTGGGGAGAATTCACCCATTTTGAATGGATTTGTCTTGATGATGCAACCCATGAACAAATTGCTAAAGGCAGTGTTTGTTGGGTACGCCGTGGCCATCGGGGTGGTTGCTATTACAAGAGTGAACAGCTGACGTTTACGCGTGATGTCTTTGCTTCAGAAGAGCTTCTCAAACTCGTGACCGTATAATTCGAATTCGACTATGACTCGAATATAAAAGTCCCAGTCAACATTGTTGACTGGGACTTTTATACTAATTTATGGTTGCGTCCTCAAATAACAGTGTTTTGCCCTGAATTGCCCTATATGGGTGTGATGTTAATTGCTACTGTATCCATGATAGAGAACTCACCTTCTTGGACTGTTGTCGGCTCTATATAGTGAAGGAACTCCTCACCCTTTTGGGTGGTGATGACAAGGCCATTCATCCCTCGATCATCAAGTGCGTCCGACAAATCAAAGAACGCATTGTTAATGCTGGTGATTTTTTTGTCAATATTTAAAGATACTGCTAGTGATGGCAATGATCCTCCACTGTGACCAGCATGTGATTGTTCGGTATTGCTGTGATTTGCATGCGAACTTCCACCCGTATAGAAGAAGCTTTTGATTGAGGGGTCTTCTTCGCTTGATTTCTTATCAACTGCCAGTGTTGTAAAGTTTGCATAGCTTGTCTGTACGATTTGGCCTTCTTTTTGTTCTGACAAAGTTTCATCATTGGGATCGTAGCTTGGGCGTGGCAAAATATAACCACTTGCTACATCTACTTCACCTGTATATCCAGGGAATGGATGAAACATAGTGTCATATGCTTCGGTCGCGTGCGCAACTTTTTTCCCTTTGAATGGTTTGATCCCTGCTGTTTTCTCATCATCAATATTGTCACCCTGTTTATTCTTAATGACTGACGTTAAGGCGCGTCCATCAAATACTTCCACCATCCCCATACCACCAGAACCTTGGCCAACAATAATATCAACAAAATTATCTGAATTAATATCTCCAGCCGCGATATTAATGCTTGTTTTCATGCCATAACGCCAAAATGGCTTTATCTTTGCCATTCTCTCGAAATTATCACCGCTATAGATTTCAATCATAGGGTCTGCATTTGGCCCGCCAATTCCAATAATTATGTCCCCATGTCCGTCACCATTTAGATCTCCGACTGCCAGTGATGAGGTTATTGATTTGGACTTCTTTTTGCTAAAGGAATTGATTGTTGCTAGAAGGTGATCTTCACCTAGTAAATCTATTTCGGACTGCTTTTGCTGATCTCTTATTAATTTATATGAGCCTGTCGCCGATTGTTTTACTGAGTCCCCATCATATACATTTATTTGAAAACCGCTTTCATTTTTCTTGATTTTTTTTCCTGCAATTGCGATGTCTGCGATGTTATCAGATTCCCCTTTGGTACCACCTTCAAAGGTTTCACTGAGTTTGTCCATGATAAAGTATTTCCCAAAGTTAATATCGCCAGTTGCGATGTTTAGTTTTTTGCTAAAATTATCACCATTATCGATTGTAAAAGTATCCATCATTGATGATCCTAGCCTGAATGTGGGCTTGCTATTTTGTCTTTCAGCACCAATATAGTTTGAGTCAGTGTTGAGGATTACTTTCACTGCCTGCATCATGCCTGCATCCTCGTGAAAGAGAATATGACAATGATTAACGTATGCTCCGGTGTAATCTTCGAACTTCATGAATATTTTGGTTTCAAAATTCTGAGGTATCCCATTTACGCTTTCAGTAATCGGATTAAAATATGCTGGGCTTCCATAGGGATTATTTGCAGTTGCTGAATCTTGAACATAAGAACTAGATAGTGTAACCGTATCGACAAGTTGGTTTGCCGGGTATGATGGTATGTCCTCTACATTTATGCCATTGATTTCTGTGACAACAAAATCGTTTTGGTGAATGTGAAATGGGTGCCATTCCCCTACAGCACCTGCACCGTAACCGATGGAACTATTCTGAAGAGTCCATTGTTCTGTGGTCCCCAGCATTGGCATCGCAACTACAGGTTGCTCACTTGGAGAATGCCCAAACCACCGTCCGTTAATCCAATACATGTCTTCAAATGTTGATGGATCATTGTCATCTATAATCCTATTATCATCCGTTAGCCGACTATAATTTGCATCCCAAACAAAGTTTCTCTTTTTAATATTTTCATTGGCAATTGCGCTTTTAGTATCACTTACCCAGTTGTCTATCTTTTCTGATTCTTCAAGCAAGTATTGAATTGGTTCTGGTGGTGCAGGTCTGCTTGATAGCGATTCACCAGTTACCTCCACTGTTGCAAGAACTTGTGCGCCCCAGATCAGGTGGCCATCATGAATTCCTTGGTATGAATATGTTTCTCGATCATATTCAGCGTTAGAGGCTTGATCAATGCCACCAGGTAAAAGCGCGCCGGTTAGATCAACATCAAAAAGATTTGTATTGGTTACATTGGCACCAATTAGGTTGACGTTTTTTAGGCTTGATCCTCTTAGGTCAACATCAGTCAAATCCACGAGACCCATGAAGGAGTCATCAAGATTTACGTTTGTCAGATCGTATCCTCGTAGATCCCAGGTTGGAGGGAAATGCATTCCAGACAGATTAAGAGGCCCCTCAAAGACTTCTCTCCTAAGTTCGTTCCATGTTTCTGCTCCTGCGTAGAGAGCACCTTGCACATCGCTCGGCACAAAATCCGGATTGAACTCTACACTTGGAGTTTCATATAAATTCATAGGAGCTATATTTGCCACTTCCGGGGCTAAGTCTCCAAGTATTTCTTCTGTTCCGTTTGCAAGAAAATAATATTTTCCTGGTTTTGTAAATGCTTGCTGAACTGTCATTCGATTGCCTGGAGCCATTACTGGTGTTTCGGTAACGAATTGCAGTGCCTGCGAAACTACTCCTGCTGCATCTCCATCAACGGCGATCACTTGAAATGTCTCAAGCGATAATTCACCTTTGTATTCACGTATAAGTTGGATGACAAAGTGAGAGTTAACGGATTGATTTAGGAATCCAAAAACATTCCATTGACCAGTTTCTACGTCAATGGTTGGATTGTATTGACCATTAACTGTATGGATTACATTTTCTGTGGCTGTTCCAGCTATCCCTGCTCCATACGCAAATGGGGTCCCTGATGGCCCGCCTGCTGGCTGAGTTGGGTCGTAATAGTCAGGCTTGAAGTTATAGCCTATGTAGGCTGCATCCGATTTTGTAAATATTTTTGTGCCGTCAACCTCAGTAAATACAGGTGGTGTTCCAATCCTATATGAGAGTCCGTTTGGATTTTGATTGAGTGGGTCATTCGAAGATGCTGGTCGCTCTTGCTGTAGCAGAGATTGGGTTTGAACTGCCATCCAGTAGAACGAATTATCCACTGGACTAAATTTATCTAAATCATCGGCTTCTTCTTCTGAAGCTAATACTAGAAGTGTTCCTGCGAGTCCGTTTGATACTTGGAGATTTGTCGCTCCGTGAAGGTGGGGGTGATACCATTGTGGTCCAACAAAGTGGTTATCTGGGATTTTTATTTCTGTTTCCCATGCTTCCCCAGGTGACAGCGAAAATAGAACATTATCGCCTGCCCCTAGTGGACTTACATGCAAGCCATGTGTATGAAAATTGGTATCAGCGGCAAGTTCAAGCCCGCTTCTGTTCTCTAAGTCATTGACAAGCCTAATTTTGAGCGTGTCTCCCGGATCTACTACAAGCAGTGGGCCAGGGATGAGTCCGTTGTATGATTGAAATCCATCGTCATATGCTGTGTCATTATCTGCAGTACTACGCGTTAGTACTCCTAATCCTGGAATCGTGATTTCGTTGAGGTCTGATAGTGTAAGTTCTACATCTAGGACGTCTGAATTTGGTCCCCAGCTCGAGTAATAGCTTCCGTTTGGTCCTTCTTCTGAATAGTTGCCGTTTCTGTAATTTTTGTTCCCTTGTTGCCATTCAAGCCAGGGGCTTGTGTATGCAATCTTTTGGTTATGGTGTGGGAGGACTTTAAGGTAAGCTTCCGGATCGAAATTTTGACTCCATGACGAATGATTTTCCGAACCAATGATGTATGCATTACCAAGAGTCACGGGTCAAGCTTCATCTAATTAACTTTAGCCAAATCTTGAGAAAGTATTGCAGATAATTATGACAATAACCTGAAGTTTCCTTTGCAGCACCGCGTTTTATTGATTCAATTCTTTTATTTGGTCAGACATTCTCTGACTTATATTATGTAGGATTGGTTTGGTGTGATATTAATTCCTACAGTGTCCATGATGGAGAACTCGCCCTGTTCTATTGTTGTTGGCTCAATGTAATGAAGGTATTCTTTCCCTGTCTTGGTAGTCGCCACTAGTCCACTCATGCCTCGATCATCAAGGTCGTTTGATAAGTCAAAAAATGTACTATTTATTCTGCTGAGCTTTTTCTCAATATTTAAAGATACAGCAAGTGATGGCAGTGATCCTTCACTGGTGCGAGAACTCGAATGCCCAGCTTCGCCATGATGTGCATGCGCACTTCCACCTGTGTAGAAAAAGCTTCTAATCGAAGGGTTGTCCTCGCTTGATTTCATATCCACCGCGAGTGTCGTGAAGTTTGCATAACTCGTTTGGACAATTTGCTCACTATCCTCTGCTGCCGTTGGCCTTGGCAGAATGTAGCCCGTGGCTACATCAACCTCTCCGGTATATCCGGCATAGGGGTGGAACATTTCTGAATATGCTTCGGTGGCTTTAGCCACCTTCTTGCCCTTAAAGGGATTAATGCCTTGAGTTTTATTGGCATCAATGCTGTCCCCTTCATCATTATGAATCACAGATGATATTGATCGCCCATCATATACTTCCACCATTCCCATACCCCCAGCACCCTGTCCAACAAGGATGTCATCGAAATTATCGGAATTGATGTCTCCTGATGCGATGTTAATTGTGGTGTTAGAATTGTACTTTCTAAATGGCTTTATTTTTGCAATCCTCTCATAATTTTGGCCGCTGTAGATCTCAATCATAGGGTGTGAATCTTCTCCGCCCACTCCAATAATGATGTCGCCATGTCCATCTCCATCAATATCGCCAATGGCTATCGATGATTTCACTGACCTGGACTTTTTCTTGCTAAAAGCCTTGATTGTTGCCAATAGGTTCTCATCTCCTGAGAGCTCACTTTGGGAATCTTTATCTTGATCTTTTTTAAGTTTATAGTTCCCTGTTACTGCTTGATTGACTGAGTCTCCGTCATAGAGTTGGACCTCGAAACCACTGCTATTTTTTTGAACTCGGTTGGGAATGATTGCTATATCTGCAATATTGTCTGAAGCACCTTTTGTGCCGCCTTTAAAAGTTTCTGCCAGCTTGCTTTTTTGGAAATACTTTCCGTAGTTTACATCCCCAATGGCAACATTTGTCTTCTTGATTGTCTCATCGAATGCTTTGATGGAAAAATTTTCAAGTAATGAATTTCCAATTCTAAATGATGGGCTTGAATCTTGTTGTTCCGATCCTATGTAGTTGGAATCAGTATTCAATATTATTTTTATTGCTTGCATCATTCCTGCATCTTCGTGGAATAAGATATGGCAGTGATTAACGTAGGCGCCTGTATAATCTTCGAATTTCATGAAAAATTTAGTTTCGAAATTTACAAGACCTCCATCTATACTGTTAGTAATTGGATTGTAATAAGCTGGTGTACCGTATGGATTGTCGGGAGTTGGTGTTCCAGGAACATATGCTCCGGCCAGCGTTACAGTATCAACGAGCTGGTTTGCTGGATATGTTGGTATATCTTCAACGTCAAATCCGTTGATTTCTGTTACAACAAAATCATTTTGGTGAATATGAAATGGGTGCCATTCTCCCCAAGCTGCGCCATAGCCGATTGAACTGTTTTCTACAGTCCACTCTTCTGTTGTTCCGAGCATTGGCATGACAACCACAGTCTGTTCTCCAGGCGTGTGTCCAAACCAACGGCCGTTGATGTGATACATGCCCTCAAATGTCGAGGGATCATTGTCGTCTGGATTATCTGGTGCAACGCGACCGTAATTCGCATTCCATTCAAAATCCCTTTGCTTAATTGTTCCTTGACCAATAGCTTCTTTGGTTTCTGCTACCCAATTGTCAATTTTTTGAGACTCTTTCATTAAATAATCGATGGGCTCTGGAGCTTGTGGTAATGCATCCAACGTGTCTCCTTTAACTTCAACCGTGGCCAGTACTTGTGGTCCCCAAATCAGGTGTCCATCATGGATTCCCTCGAATTGCGTCGGAACTCCAAACTGATTGATCAAATTTGTGTTTGCCACTGTTGGGGCAAGTTCCCCAAGGATCTCTTCAGTGCCATTGGTCAGAAAATAGTATGTACCTGGCTTTGTGAATGCTTGTTGAATGGTCATCCGATTGCCAGGGGCCATTACTGGTGTTTCTGTGACGAATTGCAGAGCTTGAGAAACCACCCCAGCTGCATCACCATCAACAGCAATAACTTGGAAATCTTCTAATGTTAATTCACCTTCATGCTCGCGTATTAGCTGAATAACAAAGTGTGAGTTGACAGATTGGTTCAGGAAACCAAATACATTCCATTCACCAGTTTCTACATCAATTGTTGGGTTGTATTGTCCATTTACTGTATGGATGACGTTTTCTGTTGGCGTGCCCGCAATTCCGCCACCGTAGCCAAAAGAGTCACCAGCTGGCCCACCACCACCACTAGGCGTCGTTGAAAAATAGTAATCTGGCTTGAAATTATATCCGATATATCCTGCGTCGGATTTGGTGTAATGTTTAACTCCATCGATTTCTGTATATAGTGGTGGTGTGCCTATTCTGTAAGAACCTCCATTTATATCCTGATTTAACGGGTCTGTTTCGCTTGCTGGTCGTTCTTCTTGAAGCAGAGATTGAGTCTGAACGGCCATCCAATAGAATGAATTATCAACAGGACTAAATTTGTCCAAATCATCAGCTTCATCTTCTGAAGCCAAGACCAGCAATGTTCCAGCTAGCCCATTTGATACTTGTAAATTTGTAGCCCCATGAAGGTGCGGGTGATACCACTGGGGACCGACAAAATGGTTGTCAGGAATATGTATTTCTGTTTCCCATGCTTCTCCTGGCGATAGCGAGAACAAAACATTATCTCCAGCTCCTTGTGGACTCACATGCAAGCCGTGGGTATGAAAGTTAGTGTCTGCTGCTAGGTCCAGACCACTTCTATTTTCTAGATCATTGACCAATCTTATTTTTAAAGTGTCTCCAGGGTCGACGACGAGCAGAGGGCCCGGAATCATTCCATTGTATGTTTGAAAGCCATCGTCATATGATGTTCCATTATCTGCAGTGCTTCTTTTCAGCACTCCAAGGCCAGGGATTGAAATCTCGTTAAGATCTGAAAGCCTTAGTTCAATATCCAGAGTATCTGACTCCGGCCCCCAACTTGAGTAATAATTACCGTTAGGCCCAACTTCAGAATAAATGCCATCTCTGTAGTTTTTGTTCCCCTGCTGCCAATCCAACCAAGGGCTTCTGTAAACTAATTTTTTTTCATGTTGCGGTAATACCTTTAGATACGCATCTGGATCAAACCCCTGACTCCATGACGCATGATTCGATGAACCAACGATATATGCGTCGGTGAGTGACATGGTTTCAAGAGCATTTACTCAATATTAGCTACTGTCTCAGCTCGTGGCAGTTTCAATTATTAGAAAATACTCTATTTTTTTAGTTCCCTATTGACATGATTTATCCTTGTGGCCAGGGATATTCCGTTCCGTTTAAGCGATTGTACTGCTGCTGTGCTTCCATGAAATTGTCCTTGCAGACAGATCTCACTTGGTTGAACTCTAGCTGCTCACCATTTGGCCCTTTTACATAAATCAAGCACCACCCATCAAAGGAATCTGGGAACTTATCAATTGCAAAATCTTCAGAGTTGCTGCTGCCAGGTTCTGCCTGCTGTTTACGGTGAACTTTCACTTCGTTCAGGCCTCTCTTGTGAGACTCTTGTTCGAGCTTTAGTGCGAACTCATTAACATCTACATCCGATCGCAGGAAGAATGATAGATGGGAAACGTTTGCAAATCCTACACTGGTAGATATTGCTTTGTAAACATTTGGGGCCCATTGATCTTGTGTTGCTTGCCTGAAATGCAAAAGCTCGAGGGTTGTATTTCCGAATTGAATGAATCGAACATCCAAGGCATCTTTTGTTCCGTCTCTTAAGTCTGGAATTCCACCGTCCTCTGCACTCATGTCATTTTTCTTGGCTTTTAGTTCATCCTGTTGGAACAGAAGGTTATGCAGCTCAACTCCATAAAAGCCATCTCCGCCTACGGCAAGCCGCCCACCAAGTATGTCAATGTAAAAAGTTAGCGACTTTTTCAGGTCTGGTGTCGTGATGCCAAAGTGTTGAATTCCCTGCAGATAATGCCCCAAGGCTGATGGGGACTCGTTTTTATCAACACTGTAAAACTGCATTTGCTATTGGATTCTCATCTAATTTTAGTTCTGCCCTTTACTTGCGGCAACAGCTTGCATCATTTGTCAGCTTCTCTTTACACCCTTTTGCCAGTCATTCTAAGTACTACCTTGGCTTTGCCATTCTGTTCCATTTGGTCTTAATTAATCTGTCCTGTCTTCAACAAGTCTTTGCTCTTCTTGTTTGTTGTGGCTAAGATTCCAGAAGTAACTTCTTTGGTATGCCATCCACCACACGTTCGCCTGAAGTCGTTTTTTATGTTCCGCTTTGGAAGCGTGACGGCATTACTCTGGCTCAGTTTGATGATTATTGGCGTGATGTGCATGGCCCAGTTTGCGCTCGGTTGCCTGGGCAAATGGAATATTGGCAATTTCATCTTTCGCCTTACGAGGGTGGGCTCTTTCCCGTTGTTGATGGCTGTCCTGTTAACACATTGACAGATGATCAATTTATGGGTGTCGCCGAATTGACCTTCTCATCTGTTGAGGATCGTGCAACTTGGTTTCAGGCTTCTACAATTTTAATGGACGATGAACATAATATATTTAGCAAGGCTATTGGTTACACGACTTCATTGGGAAATACTGTTACTTTGATTGATAATCTTTCAGAACCCTATCCGAACGGAACCATTCCTGAATTGCGATATCATGTTATGGTTCGCAAATCCGACCAGGCTTCTGTTGAGAATTTCCGCGAATATATTTCAGGTTCGTTGATGCCTTCACTTTCTTCTTTGAAGGAAGTTTCTAAGTTGCGCTACCATCTCTTTGATGAAATTGATTTATCTAGGCCTGATGCGCAAGGCGTTGAGCATGTTGAAAAATCAGGCAAGGACTATCATGCATGTTTTGAAATTGCTTTTGCCACAGCACTCGACCGGGAAAGAGTCTTCTCTAATTCCGGCTTTTTGGCAGCTTTAGGTAAGGGTTCCGATTTGATTGATATGATCAAACCTTCGGAGGAGAGGTTTACCGCCACTTTTGTTGCTGATCATAAGATGACTCTTGCTGGTGAGCGAGGTTCTTCGGTTTCTCAATTGATTACTGGTCTTGGGGCTCTTAACCAGATTCGGGATGATATTAATAATCTGATGCTGTTCAATAAGCTCTGATATTATTGTCTATAGGGCAAGCATAATCACTATTGTTTGCCCTTAGCATTAAATGCAATGCATATTCTTTCGGTATTTTCTTCGTAGATGGTTGTCTCGTGTGGGAGATAGCTTGGGAATATTGCTAACATTCCTTTTTTGGGTTTGATTAATTTTTTTTTGTAGCCTGAGAACATTAAGCAACCTTTCTGATCTTTTTCAGTATTAGGTACTTGTAAATAGACAACTCCGCTTACTTCGGATTCTGAGTGTGTGTGTTTTTTTTGGTATCCTCCAGCCCTGAGGATCACACCCCAGCCACTTATTTCATCGTATTGATGATATGTTTGAGTTTTGATTGCTTCGATTATTTTTGTGTTGAGAATCTTAATGCACTTTTGCTCTGAATTTTTCAACAGTTCGTATGTTTGATAGCCGCCTGTTGTTGGTTTGTCAGCTCGGTTCCAGGTGAGCGTTGACTCTTCTTTTATTGTTTTAATTAACTCCGCTATTATGTCGTCATCCTCTGGGATTAGTTGAAGGCATTTTACCACTTGCTCTGGATCACATTCATTTTTTGTCTCTAGCTTTTCTTGGTATTTTTCCGGTAACTCGCATACAGCAGACATCCACTTACTGTTATTCTTTCTGTCAGAGTACTCCTTGAGCTTATTGTATGCGTCCTCCCAACGCTTATTCTCGATGTTGGTGTATATCTGTGAGATGATTGACTTCGAGCTGCCCATATATTCATTGATTAATCTCCGCAATTCTTTTGCCTCTTTCGTGTTCTTCACGATGCAATCTGCTTTGTCAACCAACAGCATCGCTTCCTGTGGGTTCCCTGTTGCTAACTTGAATTTGCTATAGTTGTAATATCCTAGAAATTCATTGGGTCTTTGTATGGTTACTGTTCTGTATAGCTGTTCTGCGATCTTGTAGTTCCCAAGTTCTGTTTCTGTCACTGCTAAGTTTGTCAACAGTGATGGATCATTGTCGCTGTATTCTATTGCCTTGATTAATATTTTTTTTGCCTGCTCAAGTTGCCTTTTCTTGAACAATATTTCGCTTAAGGGAACGACTATTTCTACGCTGTAGTCACCTTTTTCGACTTGTCTTTCAAGGATTTTCTGAGCTATTTGATTTTTCCCGCTTCGTAGTGCTAGTTCGACAATCTGTTGTCCAATTTGTTTGTCTACCGTTTGGTTATTTGTTTTCTGAATCTGTTCATAGTAATTCAGTAGGCCGTCTATATTTCCTGTCATTTGCATGACACGTATTATGTTTTGAAAAATTCCCTGATTTGTTGGATCCTCCTTGTATGCCTGCTTGAATAAACTCTCTGCTTTTAAGAGGTTTCCTGCTCGCGCAGCTTCAACTCCTTGTGTGTTTTTATTCATCATGGTTTTAGCTAAAAAAAGTGCTGAGTCGTTTGACTCAGCACAGTTTGTTTTGGTTAACTTAATAAGGTTTTAAATGACTTGGAACTCTTCATCTAGCTCGGCATCTTTTAGTGCTTGTGTTATCAAATCGTTCATGCCTGAGATTTGTAGTGTGAATTCTGCCCCTCGCTGTTGTTTCGTAAACAATAGATAATTCCAACCTATGTCATCGATTGTGTTCAGGTTAGTCATGTCTAGAACTAATCCCTTCACACCACTCAGTTTCTCTACCGCTTTCTTGAATCGTGGGAGCTGCCCACGGTTAAGATCTCCATCAAGTGCAAAACGGGCGATTCCGTTTTCGTAACTCATCAGATCGGCACTGAAGCCAAGCCCGGCAGGTTGTATGCGAACCCGAACGCGTTGTGGTTTATCGGATTCTGGCAGGTTCACGATCATTGATTGTCCATCAAAGTCGTAGTAGGGCTTGTCCTCGATCCATACTTCTGCAAGTTCCACACTTCCAGCTGGTAAAAGATCAGGTGCGACCCGAAGTTTGTTGTCAGGCCATCCCTGGGGATCCGGTTTGAAGTAGAAGTCCATTGCTTGTTTCGTTACCAGCAGATTGGAATAGATCGCTGCTAAGAAACAGAGTTCGAAGGAGTGGTAGCCAGCCATTGAATGGCTACCTTTGCCTCGTTCTGAGCCAAGGGAATAGGGTTGCCCGTTGGCCAGTACATTGAAGTAAATTCCGCCTGATTCGTAATCCAGGAACCAACCGTTGTAGAAGGCTGTTCCTTCACGTGCAAAGCGCAGATAATCAGGTTTATCGTCGTACACACCAGCCATGATGTAATAAGCCAGAATTCCCTGCTCTTGCTGCCACCATGCTTTGCGGTCATGCCACACGCGGCGGTAATGTTCCTCGCCATCTTTGAGAGTTCTTTCCATCATGTCGTACCAACCGCCGCGCTGGTTATCGCAACCTGCAGGGGGAATCGCATCAGCGATTTGGTGAGCAAATGTTTTGTAGCTTTCTTTCGGATTCAGGCTGTGCATTCGAGTTAAGTTCCAAGCCACTTTGAGGTTGTGACCCACAACACATCTGGCTTGATGAATTCCCCACTTCAAGTCGTGTGTCCAGTCATCAAAGAACTTCTCGTTCATAAATGGGCTGTACCCATAATCCGGGAAGTGCTCGCAGATCGTGTCGAATGTATCTTCTAGAAATTTGGCATAACCTTCTTCACCTGTAGCCAGGTAAAGGTTGATGAGATAAGCAGGCGCATGATCGCCAACGGAGTTCCAGTTTTTCTTTGCCTTGTTGACTCCAAGTGATTCTGCTTTTGCGTCAAACGTCACTGGATCCACGTGAGAGTAGTAACCGCCGTACGGTCCGTGGTCCTTGTAGTAACGGTTCAGGAAGGAAATCGTGTCGTCAATGTCATGACGGATTGTTTCGCCTCCTGTTAAGCGCCAAGTCTGGGTTGGACCAGCAAGTGCATAGATTTGTTCGTAGCAGGGGATTGCATTTCCCCCTTCATCTCCACCAGCTGTTGAGCCCATATATTTTCGAACGCTACCATCGTCCTGTATGTCAATCTGGCTGTACCAGTAGCAAATCCCTTCGCTCTTATTTTGATGCCGGAAGTGACGCTGCATATATTCGGTGCCATTGGTGGCAGCCTCCAGTGCCCGCTCATCGCCCGTGATCATGTAGGCCGTCGCAAAGCCATAAACCAATCGGGAGATTGTATCCAGATTTTGAACTCCATCTTGCTTCTTCCCTTCTGCACTTAAATCGGTTCTGAATTTTTTGAAGTCAATTGCTTCACCCTCAACAACTTTGAACTGCGCCTCCAGGTAGAAGTTCAGAAGTTGCTGAATTTGATGGATCCACCAGTTTTGATCTTCGAAGCGTAAATCATCTTTGCTGCGCCCAAACAGCAGCATATGCTTTGCTTCAAATTTAAGACTATCGGCTTCTGGATAGAAGAGTCCATAGACATGTATGAAGCGATCTTCAACAAGAATTTGTTGTAGGTCGGGAGCCATCTGGAATGGCTCTCCCAGATTGCGTACCAATTCCGCGTAGCACGCATCAGTTATCTTGACTGTGTACATCCGACCATCGGATGTTTCCAATTCAATGACGCCTTTGCAATCAAAGGCCTCCGGATAAGAGACTTTGCGTATGTAGCCAGCGATGAGGTCTGAGAATGGGAAGTCGAGTTGATTTTGTGAGGCCATTTGTGAATAAAGTGTTTTGTTTAGGTGGTTGGTGGATGAGTTTTAGCTTGTTGTTCTCGATGCGAGTACAACAATACTTCGACCGGTCACGACATAGCTGTTTTCATTGATGGCAATTTGTTTTTCTGGTTCAGCAATGTCATTGGGAGAGCTGAGAGAGGTATCAATGACTCGATACCAGCTCAACCCCTTAATCTCTGGTATCTCAAACTCGACACCATCCCAATACATGTTGAACATCACATGAATATTGCCTGTTTGATCGGTGTCCTCCGCTGTATCTCCGAGAGTCATCCCTAGGCATCGTGCGTCGGGATCATTCCAACCCGGTTGATTCAATTTGGTTCCATGCCAGGCAACGTCGTATAGTCCATACTTATTTACTGCTCCGGTGAAATATCGCCCTTTAAAGTGATTGATGAACCTTTTCCTTTTCTCCATTACCATCGACCAGAACCGAATCATTTCTTTGCTTTTTGTTGATCCAATATCATCCCAGTTGAACCAATTTAATTCGTTATCGTGGCAGTATGTGTTGTTATTCCCCCCTTGGCTGCGCATGAATTCATCGCCAGCAACCATCATGGGAACACCCATTGATAGCATATGAATTGTGGCAAAGTTTTTGACTTGGCGTTTGCGCATATCGTTGATCCATTGGTCTTCTGTTTCGCCTTCGGCTCCACAATTCCAACTGCAGTTGTCGTCTATTCCATCGTTATTCCCTTCGCCGTTTGCCCAATTGTGCTTTTCGTTGTACGCGGTTAGGTCGTACAGTGTGAAACCATCGTGGGCAGTGATGAAATTGACGCTGTTCGTCGGTTCGTGATGGCGATCTTGATAAAGGTCTGCACTTCCGGTGATTCTCCCCGCAACTTCTCCGATAATGCCTGGTTCGCCTTTGACGAAATTGCGGATGCAGTCTCTATATTTTCCATTCCATTCGGCCCATCTAGCCCCTGGGAATCCACCTATTTGATAAAGGCCGGCAGCATCCCAGGCTTCTGCAATAACTTTGGATTGGCCCAGAAGGTCGTCCAGTTCAATGGACCAGATCACAGGAGGATGTTCCATTGGGGCGCCGTCTTCTCCGCGACTCAGTACTGATCCCTCATCAAATCTGAATCCATCGACGTGCATTTCCTCAACCCAGAAACGCAGTGAATCGATAATTAGTTTTTCGCCAACAGGATGATTGCAGTTGAACGTATTCCCACAACCTGTGTAATCGTAATAAAATTCCTTGCTTCCATCGGCACCTGTTAGGTAGTAGTAGGAAACATTGTCAATTCCCTTAAAGCTAAATGTCGGCCCTTGGTGATTGCCTTCGTCTGTATGGTTGTAGACAACGTCGAGAATGACTTCGATCCCTGCTTGATGCAGGGCTTTCACCATGTCCCGGAATTCGTTGATGTGTTGGCTTGTGTCCTGGCTGACGCAATAGCCCTGATGTGGTGCGAAATACCCCATCGTGCTGTAGCCCCAGTAATTCACCAAGGTTCTCCCTTCGTGCACCTTGGTGACATCGGTGTGGTCAAAGCTGCAGATTGGTAGAAGCTCGACAGCTGTGATTCCGAGCTGTTTGAGGTAGGGAATTTTTTCAATCAGCCCAAGATATGTTCCTGGGTTCTTCACACCGCTCGTTGGGCTTTTGGTGAATCCGCCTACGTGCATTTCGTAGACAATTGTTTCAGACATGGGGAGTTTGAGTGGTTCATCCCCTTCCCAGTCGTAGGTCGATGTATCAACAACAACACTGCGCATGCTTTTGTGCAGATTGTCTCCTGGTACGCATGCCGCACCCCGATCCCAGAGGCTTAAGCAGTTGCCTTTGGCGTAAGGGTCAACAAGAACTTTCTCAGGATTGAATCGGTGTCCATTCCAGGGTTCCCTTGGCCCATCAACCCGGTAGGCGTATCCCATCCCTGGTTTGACACCTTCAATAAATGTGTGCCAGATGTTGAAGCTTCTGTTCGAACCACTGTCCAAATCAACCACTCTGCATGGTTCCTGGTCGTCAGGTTTCTCGAAGATCAGAAGTTGCACACCAGTGGCACTGCTGCTGTACAGCGAGAAATTGACGCCGTCGCGTTCAACCGTGCTCCCGAATGGGTGTGGAGAACCCTGATAACGACGCAGCTCCGTACCTTTTGGCTCAAGTGGGTTCCTTTTTAATGAGGTTTTCGACGAAGGTGAGCTGATCGTCATTTCAGGTCTGTAACACGTGTTTTTTATGAAGGAAGACGTTGGAGAGAGGAATCTTCTCGCTTGTTTTTCCTTGCTGGTCCAAATCGGACATTCCTTGGATAGCAGCGATTGGCAATGACTGGACAGGAATTCCAGCCTAGTTTTATTTCGCTGACATCGCTTGACGAATCCGTACTTTTCTCTACAGAGACAAGTTTTTTTGGATGTACTCCAGAGCTCGCAGGCGCTCCGGCATCACGTTGTTCACCCCAAATTGTTCGAGACGTTTGGTCAGCTGTTGGTTGGCACCGGCCACAACCGCAATTCTTCCCTGTGATTCTGCTTCCTGAATCATCCGTTCCACAGCCAGTGCTGCTGTGACTCCCATTCGTGGAACTTCGCTGATGTCCAACAACAGAGCTTCATAGTTATGAAGTTGAGCGACACGGGAGTTAATGCCCCTTGCTGCACCGAAGCTCATCGGTCCGCGCAGTCGAAAAAGCATCAGTCTGTTGCCGCAAGCCTCGATGATTTTTTGTTCTTGCTCGCTGAGATGTTTTGCCTCTTGGCCTTGAGCGTGAGGAAGATTGTCGTCGTCCATCCACTGGAGCTGGCTTTGGGTGATTCCGTCGACTGTGAGCAAGTTGGCAATGAACATGCCCACAAGGACTCCCCAAATCAAGTCCCAAAACACCGTCATCAGCAGCACGGCATACATCAGGGCTGCTGTCTTGGCCGAGAGTCTGTGAGCTCTCAATAAGAAGCCCCAGTCGATGATGTCGAGCCCTACCTTGATCAGGATTCCAGCAAGCAGTGCTGTGGGAATCGTTGCGGCCATCGGTCCAGCACCCACCAGTACGAGCAGCAGAACAACGGAGTGAGTCATGCCGGAGAGCGGTGTTTGACCTCCCGACTGGATGTTGATCACCGTTCGCATCGTTGCCCCTGCCGCCGGCAGGCCTGACACGAACCCTGAGCAGACATTGGCGAGCCCCTGGCCAATCAATTCTCGGTTTGAGTTGTGGTTGGTTTGTGTGAGGTTGTCGGCCACCAGAGACGTGAGCAGGGAGTCGATTGCTCCGAGCAGAGCCAGAACAGCACCCGCCTTTAGCAATGTCTGCCAGTGTTCGCTGAAGTTAGGCAGCGCTGGCCGCAGCCCTCCTTCCGGAATCGTTCCAATCCTGGCCAACGGTTCGACTCCGAATTCTCTGAGTCGGTCGTCGTTGAAAAGCAACAGCGACAGTGGGGTCACGATCAGCAAAGCCAGCAATGGTGATGGCACCCACTGACGTATCCGTGCAGGGGTGAGAAACACCACGGCCAACGTCATGCTGCCCACAGCAACGGCAGCCAGGTTGGGTGAGGACGCGTCCAGCAACATCCCGATATTGGCCATCACGCCGCCTCGGGTGGTGATGCCAACGAAGGGGCCAATCTGCAGGATCAGGATGATGACCCCGATGCCAGACATGAAGCCCGAGACCACCGAATAAGGGACGAGTGTGATGTAGCGACCCAGGCGAAATATTCCCAGCAGTGCCTCCAACAGGCCTCCAATGACGATTGCTGCCATCACGAGGGGGAGCATCTCTCCAGAGGCCAGATCGCGTGAAACACCGACGGCCGCGAGGCTTGATACCACTCCGGCAACGGTGACACTCATCGGACCTGTTGGACCGCTGACTTGAGCAGGTGTCCCTCCAAACAATGCCGCAATAAATCCTGCGGCTACAGCTCCGTAAAGCCCGTAGATGGCACCTCCTGGTCCAAGGGCTGCGTTGCCGAAAGCCAGTGCGAGGGGCAGGGCCACGACGGCCGCAGTGAGACCTCCGAGCAGATCTCCACGGAGATTTCTGAAGTGCAGCCCGTGGATAAGGGCCATGGTTAATTTAATCCGCTCCAACGCCACAGGGTTTCCAGGGATTGCACGCCTTCCAGCCGTGATCCATCGCTCAGCTCCCAGGTGGGATAGACCCTCAAATCAGCGTTCCGACAAAGCTGGGCTTGGTTGGGGTATTTCTCTGGTTTGTTGCACTCGATATAGGGAACCGCATCAATGTCACTCAGTCCGAACAGATTCAATTGGCGTTTGCAAGCCGGGCAGGTCCACGAGCCGTAGAACCGAACACCAATCGCTTTGAGGTGTTGGGCCAGGCGAAGGGGGCTTGACGCTGAGTTGCCGCTCGATTGTCCGAGAACTTCCACATTTCCAATCACAAACAATGTTCCAAGCCCCACAACCAGAGCCGTAAAGCGGTTCACCTTGGAGCGAATTAACACGTTGTTGAAACGCTAGGACTCCCTCCTCGTACGGGCTTCCCTCCATGGGGAACCCACAGCAAAGTGGATCAACACTGAGACAATAACCATGTGGATTGAATGACATGGCCGGCAGCGGATACAAGGATTATTTCCAGGTGCTGGGCGTGGATCGCGGTGCTGATTCAGACGCCATCAAACGCGCGTTTCGGAAGTTGGCGCGTCAATATCATCCTGATGTAAATCCCGGAGATGCATCCGCCGAAGCTCGTTTCAAGGAAGTGAGTGAGGCCTATGAGGTCCTGTCCGATCCGGACAAACGCCGTAAGTATGAGCAGTTCGGTCAGTACTGGAATCAGGCCGGCGGAATGGGTGGTGGTGTGCCAGGGATGGATGTTGACTTTGGCCGTTATGGCAATTTCGACGACTTCATCAACGATCTCCTCGGTCGGTTTGGCGGGCCTGGCGGAGCTGGTGGTTTTCAGAGCAGTGGTTTTCCGGGTGGTGGATTTCCAGGAGGCTTCCCCAGGGGTGGAGCCGGATCTAGATCTCCCGTGAATCTGGATGCGGAAGCTACCGTCAATGTCAGTTTCGCGGAGGCGTTCCGTGGCAGCGAACGGACTTTGTCTGTCAACAACGAGCGCGTGCAGGTTCGCATTCCACCTGGTGTGAAAAATGGTTCGCGTCTTCGGTTGAAGGGCAAGGGAAATCTTCAGCCCGGCACGGGTCGACGGGGCGATCTTTACTTAAATCTCAGTGTCAAGGACCATCCGGTCTGGCGACTCGAAGGTGATCAGCTCAAGGCTGATCTCCCCGTCAGCCTCGATGAACTTGCTTTAGGTGCCACCGTCACTGTGATGACGCCCGATGGTGAAGCCCAGGTTGCGATCCCAGCAGGCACCGCGCCGGGTAGAAGCCTTCGACTGAAGAACAAGGGTTGGCAGGCCAAGGGAGGTCGGGGCGATCTGCTGTTGACCCTGGCTTTGGTCATGCCGTCTTCATGGAGCTCGGAAGAGCAGCAACTTCTTGAGCAGCTCAGGCGACAGCGCTCCGAAAACCCACGCCATGGCTGGTTGCGATCCGCCGCTCTGTAGCTCACGGGCCGTACGATCTCTCCCTGCTCAACGGACTTGATGGAGCTCACCTATCGCCCTCGGCGCCTGCGCCGCACACCGGCTCTCCGCTCCATGGTGCGCGAGCACAGCCTCTCCGCCGCCGATTTCATTTATCCCCTGTTCGTGCACGAGGGGGATGATGTTCAACCGATCGGCGCGATGCCTGGGGCAAGTCGCTGGAGTCTTGCGGCTCTCACAGGAGAAGTGCAGAGAGCTTGGGACCTGGGAGTGCGTTGCATCGTGCTGTTTCCAAAAGTCTCTGACTCGCTCAAAACCGAGGACGGGGCTGAATGCTTCAACCCTGAGGGGTTAATCCCCCGTGCGATTCGTCAGATCAAACAGATGGTGCCTGAGATGGCGATCATGACGGACGTTGCTCTTGATCCGTACAACTGTGATGGCCATGACGGCATCGTGAGTGAGGACGGTGTCGTCATGAATGATGAAACCATCGAGCTGCTATGCCGCCAGGCTGTGGTTCAGGCCGATGCCGGCGCTGATCTGATCGGTCCCAGCGACATGATGGACGGTCGTGTTGGCGCCATCCGCGAAGCTCTCGACGATGCCGGATTCGAGCACGTGGGGATCATCAGCTACACCGCTAAATACTCTTCGGCCTACTACGGACCCTTTCGCGAGGCGCTCGATTCAGCTCCTAGGGAGGCGGGCAACAAACCAATTCCCAAAAACAAGGACACCTATCAAATGGATCCTGCCAACGCCCGGGAAGCGATTACGGAAGCCCAGCTGGATGAGCAGGAAGGTGCCGACATCATGATGGTCAAACCTGGCCTGGCTTATCTCGACATCATTCACCGTCTCCGTGAGGAGTCGGAGCTTCCGGTCGCTGCCTACAACGTGAGTGGGGAGTATTCGATGGTGAAGGCTGCGGCGGAACGGGGTTGGATCGATGAAAAATCTGTGGTGCTGGAAACCCTGCTGAGTTTCAAGCGTGCCGGTGCCGATCTGATCCTCACTTATCACGCCTGCGATGCCGCAGCCTGGTTGAAGGAGGCTTGAATTGATGGGCAGCGTCAGTCGTCTCGGCCATGTCGCCATCCGTGTTGAGGATGTCGACAGAGCCGTTGTTTTTTACACCGGGCTGGGCATGCGACTGGTCTGGAAGGCTGATGACTGGTGCTACCTGGAAGCTGGAGAAGGTCGGGATGGTCTTGCCTTGCTCGGACCGGGGTATAAAACCGCTGGCCCTCACTTCGCTTTTCACTTCAAAAATCGCGAAGACGTTGACCTGGTTCACGACCGGTTGGAGGCCGACGGAATTCGTGTCGGGGCTGTCCACGACCATCGTGATGGCACCGCCTCCTTCTATTTGAGAGATCCAGAGGGCAACTGGCTGGAGATGCTTTATGAACCCCCCGGTGGCATTCCTTCCAACTGCAACTGATCCAGGCCTGGATCATCAGGCCTGGCAGGAAACCCTCGAGCTTCTCGAATGGCCGTTGGTGTGCCAGCACCTCAGCGACTTCACCAGCACACGCATGGGACGTGACGCTGCTCGGACGCTTGAACTTCCGGTCTCACTCGCGGCGAGCAGCCAGCGACTCGCCGAAACCGTTGAGATGGTGGTTCTTGATGACCTCAGTGAAGGGGGACTGAGTTTTCGCGGTGTGGTGGATCTGCGTCCTGTGCTGCTGCGCTGCAGTAAAGGGGGTGTTGCGGCTGGGGAAGAGCTCCTGGGGGTGGCTGAAACCCTCGCCGCAGCGCGGCGCTTGCGCAGGCAGATCGATCAACCGGACTTGCGTCCTGTTTGCACTGCTCTAGTCAAAAGGATGGTAACGCTGCCTGAGCTTGAGCAGCGACTGAAGTTCGCTCTCGAGGAAGGCGGTCGTGTTGCCGACCGGGCCAGTGCTCCGCTCGCCGGTCTTCGCCAGCAGTGGCATGGGCTTCGTCAGGAGCGTCGAGACAAGCTGCAGGAGATGCTCCGGCGGCTTGGCACGGTTCTGCAAGACACTGTGATCGCCGAACGCCATGGCCGGCCAGTGCTGGCGGTGAAGGCCGGTGCCGTCAGCCAGGTGCCAGGACAGGTGCATGACAGTTCGGCGTCGGGGAGCACGCTCTTCGTCGAGCCCCGTTCGGTGCTCAGCATCGGCAACAGGTTAGTTGACCTGGAGGCCCGCATCCGCGATGAGGAGCGCAAGGTGCTGGCCGAACTCAGTGGCCAAGTTGCGGAGGAGGAGCCGACCCTCGCTCAGCTGGTGCTGGTGCTACTGCAGTTGGATCTTGCCTTGGCGCGTGGCCGTTACGGCCGCTGGCTCGGTGGTGTTCCCCCTGAGTTGAGCGACAATCCTGATGCGTCATTCCTGTTGCGCGAGCTACGCCATCCCTTGCTGATCTGGCAACAGAAAAAGGCAGGCGGACCGACCGTGGTGCCGATCAGCGTTGATGTGTCATCCAGCTTGCGGGTGGTGGCGATCACCGGCCCAAATACGGGTGGAAAAACGGTCACGCTTAAAAGCATCGGTCTGGCAGCGCTGATGGCCCGGGCCGGAATGTTGATCCCCTGCTCCGGTCAGCCATCACTGCCCTGGTGTGCCCAGATTTTGGCGGATATCGGAGATGAGCAGTCGCTACAGCAGAGCCTGTCCACCTTTAGCGGTCATGTGAAGCGCATCGGTCGCATCTTGTCTGCTCTGGCGTCTGGACCTGCCCCGGCCCTCGTGTTGCTGGATGAGGTTGGGGCTGGCACGGATCCGAGTGAGGGAACAGCTCTCGCATCCGCCTTGCTCAAGGCTCTCGCCGACCGCGCCCGACTCACCATCGCCACCACGCATTTCGGCGAGTTGAAGGCTCTCAAATACAGCGACTCGCGGTTCGAGAATGCTTCGGTGGCCTTCAACGCTGAGACCCTTTCGCCGACCTACGACCTTCTTTGGGGTATTCCCGGGCGCAGCAATGCGTTGGCGATTGCCTCCCGTCTTGGGCTTGATCCCGACGTGCTCAATCAGGCCCAGGAGCTGCTGGCACCAGCAGCGGAGGGGGAGGTCAACAGTGTGATCCGTGGTCTCGAGGAGCAGCGCCAACGTCAACAGTCAGCCGCTGAAGATGCTGCTGCTTTGTTGGCGCGCACAGAGCTGCTGCACGATGAGTTGCTGCAGCGCTGGGAAAAGCAGAAGCAGCAATCCGAGGTTCGGCAGGAACAGGGGCGCCAGCGGCTGGAACGCTCGATTCGCGATGGTCAGAAAGAAGTGCGTTCCCTCATCCGACGATTGAGGGACGACCGGGCCGATGGAGAGACCGCTCGCAGGGCTGGGCAGCGATTACGAAAACTGGAAGACAGTCACCGTCCAACTCCGGAACGGCGTCAGCCTCGCCCTGGTTGGATGCCTGCCGTTGGCGACAGGATCCGACTGCTGGCCCTCGGCAAGGCGGCAGAGGTGTTGGCCATCAGCGACGACGGTCTGCAGCTCACCGTGCGTTGTGGCGTGATGCGGACAACGATTGACCTCACGGGTGTGGAGAGTCTGGACGGCCGTAAGGCGGAGCCGCCACCGAAACCAGTGGTGAAGGTGCAAGCCCGTTCAGGGGGGATTGGCGGAGCACAGGTGCGCAACAGCCGCAACACCCTGGATGTGCGAGGCATGAGAGTGCATGAGGCTGAAGCCGCCTTGGAAGAGCAATTACGTCATGCCCATGGTCCGGTGTGGGTGATTCACGGCATCGGCACCGGCAAGCTCAAACGCGGATTAAAGGCATGGCTGGACACCGTGCCCTACGTGGAACGGGTGGTCGATGCGGATCAGGCCGATGGTGGCCCCGGTTGCAGTGTGGTCTGGATCCGCTGAAGATCCGACTTCAATTCAGGTTCGGCAGACTCGGTCCCGAGTCCTCCTGCAGACCAGAGCCAATGGCCTCTCCTGCGTTGTTGAACAGTTTCCAGCCGCTGGGGTCTGGCTCCAGATGCAGGGCCTGTCCAGGACGCCAGTCGTGGTCTGGGAAGGTGCGCACCTGAACCAGGTGGTTCCCCTCCTGCAGTTGACATGTGAGCACCTGTTCATTGCCCAGCACCTCGCTGTGGCTCAGGGTTGCGGCCAGGTTCCGGTTGGTTGCAGGGGCGACCCGCCAGCTCTCCGGCCTGAGCCCTGCCGTGAGCTGTTCGCCATCCCGTCCTCGCAGAGCTTCTGCCATCAGCCCATCCACGGCCAGGCGATGGGGGCCGAACTGAAGCGTTGACGCTGCTCCGACGGTCACAGGAAGGAGTGCCATGGGCGGGCTGCCAATGAACTGGGCCACAAACAGATTTGCGGGCCAGCGGTAAAGCTGCATGGGGGTGCCGAGCTGCTGCAATTTCCCCTGATTGAGCACAGCAATCCGATGGCCCATCGTCATCGCCTCCACCTGATCGTGGGTGACGTAAACCGTTGTTGTTCCAAGCTCCCGTTGCAGCTCAACAATTCGGGTTCGGGTGCTGTTGCGCAACTTGGCATCGAGGTTGCTGAGTGGTTCGTCCATTAGAAACACCGCGGGTTCGCGGGCCATGGCGCGGCCCAAGGCCACCCGTTGTTTCTGGCCGCCCGAAAGCTCCTTGGGTCTGCGGTCCAGAAGAGGTGTCAGCTCCAGCGCTTTCGCCACCGTGGCGATCCTCTGCTCAATATGTTGCTCGCGGCTGGAGCGAATCCGCAATGGGGCAGGCAGGCTGCCGCTGAATCGGTGCAGCTGATCCTGCAGTTGCTGCACAGGGGTTCGGGTCTGGCTTCGCCGTAGCCCGAAGCTGAGGTTCTCTCGAACGCTCAGGTGGGGATAAAGGGCATAGCTCTGAAACACCATTGCCACATTCCGCTTGCCCGGGCGGACCTTGCTCACGGGACGGCAGCCGATGCTGATTTCACCGTCCGTCGGAGACTCAAGGCCAGCCAGCAGGCGCAACAGGGTGCTTTTGCCACATCCGGATGGACCCACGAGCACCAGGAATTCCCCGTCTTCGATGGTCAGATCGAGAGATTCGAGAACCTCCACGGGGTCTGATCCACGCCGACCTGGGTAGGTCTTGCTCAGAGCTTCGAACTGAACGCCGGCCAACGACAGTGCTGCAGCCGCTGAATCCTAGGGTTGCTGGTTGGATCCATCCGGCGGCGCCGTGCAGTTCATCGATCAGGCGCGGATCACGGTGCGGGGCGGTCGCGGTGGCGATGGCATTGCAGCGTTCCGCAGAGAGAAGTACGTGCCCGCAGGTGGGCCCTCTGGTGGAGATGGCGGTCAAGGCGGGCCCGTTGTCCTGGAGGCGGACAGCAACCTTCAAACACTGCTGGATTTCAAGTACAAGCGCCTGTTCGCTGCCGACGACGGTCGCCGCGGCGGTCCAAACAAGTGCACCGGTGCGTCAGGCCGCGACCTGGTGATCAAGGTTCCCTGTGGAACAGAGGTGCGTCACCTCACAACCGGCATCCTGATGGGGGACCTGACCGATCCCGGTCAAACACTCACCGTTGCGTTCGGTGGTCGTGGCGGGCTTGGCAATGCGCATTACCTCAGCAATCGAAACCGGGCCCCCGAAAAGTTCACGGAAGGCAGAGATGGAGAGGAATGGCCGATCCAGTTGGAGCTCAAGCTCCTGGCCGAGGTTGGCATCATCGGTCTCCCCAATGCCGGCAAGAGCACGTTGATCGCCGTTCTCTCGGCAGCGCGTCCAAAAATCGCCGACTATCCCTTCACCACGTTGATCCCCAACCTGGGGGTCGTCCGTCGTCCCAGTGGAGATGGAACGGTGTTTGCTGACATACCCGGTTTGATTGCTGGTGCAGCCCAGGGAGCGGGTCTTGGCCATGACTTCCTGCGCCACATCGAACGCACCCGACTGCTGATTCACCTGGTGGATGCCGGGGCTGAAGACCCGCTCGATGACCTACGCACCGTTGAGAACGAGCTTGAGGCCTACGGCCATGGATTGGTGGAACGTCCCCGTTTGCTGGTGCTGAACAAGCAGGAGCTGCGTTTTGAAGATGAACTCCCTCAGCTCATGGACGAGCTGGCAAAGGCCAGCGGCGTTGAGCCTCTTTGCATCTCAGCGGCAATGGGCACGAATCTGGATGCACTTCTGGAGCGGATCTGGAGTGAACTCGGGGTGTGATCGATTGGTGTGTGCCGGCACACGATCACTTGTGGTGCCGAGCTTCAGCAGCCATAACGGAAACAGACCCGTCTGTGGAGTCGTGTCCATGACCTTCTACACCTGTTTCGATCCTCAGGGCCAGATGATTGCCCGCTGCCAGACCCCTGAAGACATCAAGGTTCTGAAACGAATGGGGCGTCCGATTGCTGATGTTCAACTCATGCGCAACGAGGAAGCCGTCGTCTGCAGCCTCACCGGAAGCCCCTCCGAATATGACGAGGAGTATTGACTCGGGAGCAATCAAGGCCGGATGCACTCGCTGAATCCGGCACACGTCAAGCAGCGGGCCGATAGTTCAATCGTCGTAAACGCGGCACTCGTCCGCTTCGGGATTGGCGTCGCAGTGAAGCTCCAATGAGGTGGGGTCGTGCTTGTCGCCAGGGTTGTGCTCTTTGTATTCCTTCAAAGCGCTTAATTCACTCTCGAGGTGGCGCACTTTGGCGGTATCACCTGCAGCCTTGGCCTCCTCGATTTCCGACTGGTCTTTTTGGATGTGCTCGTCGATGGACTTCATGGCGATCCGCTGTTTCCATCGCTCACTTTAGAACTGTCAAACCATTTCGAGATGCCGTGTTGGCGTAAAAACAAACCAATGTGCTTCTGAACCCTCCGGGCCCGTAGTCGTGGCTACGGATTCAATTCCTGGGGGTGGACCTAAGCCTCGAGTTCACTCAGCTCCAGCCAGCGCTCTTCGGCCTGCTCGATGGCGGCGATCAGATCGGCCAGTTCCAGGCTCAGCTGGGTCCGGTCGCTGCAATCACCCGCCAGTGCTTGCTCCAGTCTGGTCCGCTGAGCTTCCAGTGCGGGCAGCTTCTCGTCGAGCTGTGCCAGTTCCTTGCCCTCTTTGAAACTGCGCCGCCGCTGGCCTGGGGAGGCTTCCTTCCTCGGACCGCTCTTTTTTGTTTTGCTGGCTTGCTGCTCCAGAGTGGCTCGTTCCCGTTCCTGACGGCGCTGTTGCTCAAGGAAGTTGCTGTAGTTGCCTTCAAATCGCAGCAGCTGGCCTTGCTCAAAGCAAAACAGTCGATCAACAGTGCGGTCGAGGAAGTAACGATCGTGGGACACAACGATCACGCAGCCACGGAAGTCTTCGAGGAAGTCCTCGAGAACGCTCAGTGTTTGGACGTCGAGATCGTTGGTGGGTTCGTCCAGCAACAGCACATTGGGTGCCTGGATCAGCATTCGACACAACGTGAGGCGTCGCCGCTCCCCGCCAGAGAGCTTGGACAGTGGGCTGTGTTGCTGCGAAGGCGGAAACAGAAATCGTTCAAGCAGTTGGGATGCAGTGACCTGCTCTCCGCCGAGGTCGATCCGTGAGGCGGCTTCCTCGACGAAGTCGATCACCTTTCGCTCGAGCCCTTTCCCCTGACTGAATGCTTCGGTGTGCTGATCGAGGTAGCCGATGTGTACGGTCTCCCCAAGTTCCAGGGTTCCAGCCGTGGTCATCCGCCTGCCTGCGATGAGATCGAGCAGCGTGGATTTACCACTTCCATTCGGCCCAATGATGCCGATCCTGTCTTCTGGACTGAAGCTGTAGGTGAAGTCTCTGAGAAGGCAGTGCCCCTCCAACTGGCCATCGGCGGTCACGCTGACCCCTTCGGCTTCGATGACCACCTTCCCGATCCGGCGGCTCACACTGGCCATCTCGAGCTTGCCTCTGGCCTGAAGCGGTTTTTCATTTCGCATGGCTTCGATCCGCTGTAGCCGGGCCTTCTGTTTGGTGCTGCGGGCCTTGGGCCCTTGTCGCAGCCAGGCCAGTTCCCGTCGCAAGACCCCCTTGAATTTCGCCGCCGAGGCGGCTTCGGAGGCTTCCTCTTCAGCTTTGTGCTGCAAGTAAGTGCTGTAGTTCCCCTGATAGGTGCGTGCCCGGCCCCGATCCACTTCCACCATCCGGCTGGTGACTCGGTCAAGGACATAGCGGTCATGGGTCACCAGCACCAGGGCACCCGGGTAACGGTCGAGCCAGCTCTGGAGCCATTCCACGGCTTCGGCGTCTAGGTGGTTCGTGGGTTCATCCAGCAAGAGCACATCAGGGCATGCAACCAGTGCTGACGCCAGCCCCACCCGTTTGCGATAGCCACCTGAGAGATCTGCCACCGGGCGATTCAGGTCACTGATTCCCAGTTTTTGCAGCACCTCACGGCACTGTTGTTCGAGGCTCCAGGCCTCTTCTTCATCCATTCGTTGACTCAGTTCTCCAAGCTCTGCCAGAAGAGTTTCGTTGTCTGGTGCAGCGGCGATGGCATCGCTGAGTGCGGTGAAGCGCAGCAGCAAATCCCGTTTGGCGCCGCAACCTTCCAGCACCTGTTCCAAAACGGTGAGCCCTGACGTGATTCGGCTGTCCTGGCCGACGAGTTCAACGCGCAGTCGCTGAGAGCAGCGGCGTTCTCCATCACCCAGTGGTTCAACACCAGCCAGCACCTTCAGCAAGGTCGATTTTCCGGCTCCATTCGGACCGATCAGCCCAAGGCGTTCCCCATCGCTGATATGGAGGTCCAGATCGGCGAACAGAGTACGGATTCCGAAGTCCTTGGCTGCACCCACCAGGCTGATCAGGCTCACGACGGCGTGTCAGGCAATTACCCGACCAGATAAGCAAACATTGATGTGAAGAGCGGGTCGAGTACCAGGCAGGGTCTGAGTGAGGCCGTCTGGGATTAACACATTGACCAAGTCATTGATGAGTCATGGGACTTGCTTGATAGATGGGATTTTTCAGTGCTGATGAATCGTTAAAAATCGCTGCTTGGTTTAACAGAAATCAAAATCATGCCGCTCTTAAAATCCATTGCTTCTAGCTAAAGCTCTATTTTTCTGGGTTAAAAGTAAATGACAAGCAAGGGATCCTGTCTCTATTTTGTTCAATTTTTCTCTTTAATATGAAAACTTTTCCCTCTAGTCGGTCGGTTTTGAGATTTCAAATAGACCCTTTCAATTCAAAAGTCGGGAGTTGATTTTCTTCCGTGCTTTCGCATGTCAAATTTTGCTGTTGACGAGTTCGGTTAATAGGTCGTTTGTTTCCTGAAGCCCGTCTTGGTTACGGCCGCTGGATCGGTTGTCTGTTTTTCCATCGCTGACTGCGAAGCTTGCGTTTTCGGTGTGCATGGCATCACTAGGCTCGACCGTCAGGTCATGTTCATCAATCACTCTTGCGAGTCACCGATCCTGTCGGTATTGTTGCAGCCTGCAGGTATCGATACCCAGTTATTAGATATTTGTACCAAAAGTATGTTGAACGGTCGGTTGTTTTGTTAATTCCTGGCTCTCTTGGGCCATCGCTCTCGATAAATCACAACAAAACACCAAACCATCGCTGCGGAGAAAAATGCTTTTAATATAACTGAATTTCGAATCAACCAAAGATGATTCCAGCGCGAGTGGGATGCCATTGCATGGAGAACAACCCACGTATCTTTTGATCTGATCGGGGATGTTCCAGCGGTGGGCAAAGTCATGCCCTCGCTTGGAATGAAGAAGCGTGATCCGATCCTTGATGTTGGAAGGTTTGAATCGATCAAGCTGGTCTCTGCAGGCTTAACTGCGACGTTCCGGCCTGTTCGGTGGACTGATGTCAGGTTTTAAAGATTTAGATGAGGGAGACCAGCAGCCGGTTACCCATCAATTCCTGCGCCAGCTTTCTGAAACCTGTGAATGTGCACACTTTTTTACGACTCTGCCTCAGCTCACAAAGCAAAGGATCAGTCACTAATTTTTGATGGCCTTTCACTTTGGAAAGATGCCCACCCCTCGCGAAGTATTGAAAGATTATCTTCCGGTTGTTTTTGACCTGGTTAAAACCACGTCGCTTGTTGTGATCGCTGCAAGCGGGATTCATCTTGGCTATCATGTTCATGAGATGACTCATGAAGGAGTGATCTGGCGTGATCCTCCTGCTGATATTGACCACAGCGGTCATAGGCATTGACTTCTCGGTTTCTTTGAAGCGATGGTTCAAGATATTTCCGTTACAACTCTGGACGTCTCTCCAGCTTTGTATCGTCTCTCCTTGCAGTGTTGTTGGCCTCTGCCGCTTAAGACCGGTTCGGCTCTAAATGTGTCAAAGGTATTTCCTTTAATTGAAGCGCTTCATCGATTTTGATTATTAACGCTTCTGTTTGATACATGTTTTTCAAAAGGAGGTCTAGATTCTATCCGCTCCTGAGTACCCGTATTATGTTGTTGTAATATCCGCGATTTCCGTTAAAATGGCCCAAGAGCGTCTCTATGGTGAAGACAAAAAGAAAGCTTTGGAAATATATTTTTCAAGATTTTCCGAAGAGGTTGATGATCTTTTTCTGAAGAAATTCCAGGAACTTTCTGATTTAAATGTTGGGGAAGGTGAAACTACGCGAATTGTTGGTCGTCTCCTTAATGCCAAAACCAATCTGATTGATGCCATCAAGGCATCAGGTGGATCCCATTGATTTTGCCCCCTTCGATGGTTCGTCCACCCCGCATGCGGATCAGTGTTTTCTGGCCAGCATTCCGGTAGCGGATTGACTGGCATTGGCAAAAATGGCTCGGTTAGAGATCAGGCAGGAGTCATGAGCTATCACCGTTCCTTCGAGCAGGTCGGAAGGTGAGACTGATGACTCAGGCGATCCAGGCTTTTCTGGTGCTGAATCAGCCTGCCCCGAGGGTGATCGGTTGTTTCTTGTCGTTGCGCGTGTAGCAGATGTACTGGTTCGTCGCGTTGAATCGGAATTAACAAGTGAATGAGGCATCGAGCGAGGGCTCGTTTCGTTGACTCGGGTGGTCCGCAGACGTGTTGAGGCGTCGGACTCACCTGTCTGGGTGTTTGATGCGGACGTTGATCTGATCCTCGAGGGCTCGTCAGGGATATGAAATAACGTCTGCAGGCCGTGGTTCTGATGTTTTTCTCTTCTGGTCGGGAAATCTGGCTGAATCAATAGGATCAGGACTTATGAATTGTTTGCTTTATCTGTTATGGGCAAATTAAATTTTAGGAAATTAATCTTATTCCCGCCTCCTAGTATTTGCTTCTGATTTGGATCAAAATTTGTCAGGATTCCTTGGCGGCGCTTACTTTTTAGACTCCTCAAGGTATGCGAAAACGCTTTTATCGCCCACGTCAGCGGCGGCGGCGATGCCAAATTTTCGGCAGGCCAGCAGCACCAGCAGAACAGCGGAAACACCGATCAGCGTGAGGCATGGGGTGGCAGGCATCAGCCCCAACAGTTGGCCAAGGAGTGCAACAGGCAGAAGCAGGGTTAGGCCAATGGCTTCCGGTTGTTGAAAGCAGAAAAATTCCTTGAAGCCGATTCCAGCCAAGGCTGCGAAAAGAGGGCCGATCGCCAGTAGCCAGAGGGGTTGTTCGGCGATCGCCGGCAGGCTTGCAGGCAGTCCCTTTGTGGCGATCAGCGCAATCCAGCCGAGACAGCCCAGCAGCCAAAACAACTGAAGCAGCTGATGTAGGGGTTTCAAATAGATGTGAATCCATTTGAGGGCCAGCCCAATTCCCAAGCCGAAAGGGATGGCCCAGATCGATGCCCACCGAGCTCCAATCAGCCACCAGTTCAGGACGCCGCTGAGCAGCGACAGACCGCTTAACAGCAGCGCGAAGCGATAGTTCTGAACCTCCTTGCGGTCCCTCTCATTGATGACGTACGGGCCATACACGCCCTCGAATAGCTGATCCGTCGTGGTCATGGGGTCGGAACTCCACTGTTTACCAGTGTGCTCAGCTCCGGCCCGGCGGGGACGATCCCACCTGGATTCAAGGGAAACAAGGCACCGAAGTAGTCGTGCCTCCAGGCTTTGGCGTCGCAGGTGGCCAGAACCCCGGGTAGGGCCAGCAGTTGCTGCCGCCATCGCCAGATGTTGGGCAGCTGCCACAGCGGTTGACGGCTGCACCCGAACAGGGGGGCATACACGGTTTCCCAGCGGATCAATGTAGGGAACAAGCGCAGGTCAGCCAGGGTTAATCGATCCCCGCAGAGCCAGGGGCCGTGGCTGCCGAGGCTGTGCTCCACCTGCTCGAGCGCTTTATACAAGGCGGCCTCTGCACGGTCATAGGCCGCCTGGGTTCTGGCAAAGCCGCAGCGGTAGACTCCGTCATTCACATCTGTCTGTAGAAGCTTCTGCCAGTCAGAAATGGCTGATCTGAGGTCTTCGGGCTCGAGGTCGGGTGCGTCAGCGGCAGCGGGCCAGCGGTTGAGCAGTTCCACAAGCTGGGCGCTTTCGTTGCCGAGAATGCGTCGTTCCAGCGGGTCCACCAATACAGGAACGGTGGCTCGGTATGAGGGGGAAGCGCCGCAGTAGCGGTAAAGCTCGAGCAGGGTGTTGCAGTTTCGCCACGGCGGATCGAGTTGCCATCGGCCTCCCTGGTGATCGGCCTTCGCCATCAACATGTTGAGGCTTCCGCCCAATTGCCTCACGGTATGAACCAGCCACGTCCGGTGGGCCCAGGGGCAGCTGCGCCCCAGAATGAGAAAGGAGCGGTGTTCAGCGAGCCGCCCCTCGACCGGTTGTGCTGGAAGGGCAGCCGACGGGTGGTCGCCGGCCGGGCGACGGTAATTGCCATCGCTGTCCGCTGGCCCCAGCCCTCCCATCAGCTGCTGCCATTGCCAGCTCCAGCCGCAGCGCGCTGTCTTGACCAGAGCCGGGGGGATTGCCATCACGCTGATGCGGACGCTTTAGTTTTGCTCGAACGCATGCTTCAGTCACGTCATCCGGGCTCGTTGTGATGACCAGCTTCGATGTGTTGGTGGTGGCCGGGACCCACGGCAATGAGCTGAATGCCTCCTGGTTGCTGGATCAATGGGAGCGTCAACCTGAT
Source organism: Synechococcus sp. AG-676-F02 (assembly GCA_003208975.1). Lineage (GTDB taxonomy): Bacteria > Cyanobacteriota > Cyanobacteriia > PCC-6307 > Cyanobiaceae > Parasynechococcus. Next base: position 1,723 of record QCTY01000002.1, on the reverse strand, counting down.
TTGGTCGACGCTGCCGGACTGTCCTGCCGGCGCGTGATTGGTAACCCCCAGGCTCGAGCAGCAGGGACCCGTTATCTGGATCGGGACCTCAATCGAAGTTTCCAGCCGGATCTGCTTGCCGGTGCTGGGCAGGAGGTGGAGCTGCGTCGAGCCCGGGAACTCGTACAAGACCATGGTCCGGCTGGATTCAATCCTTGCCGAGTGGCTCTGGACTTGCACAGCACGACTGCCGGAATGGGTTCGTCCTTGGTGGTGTATGGCCGGCGGCCTGCCGATCTGGCTCTTGCCGGGGGGGTGCAACGTCTGCTGGGTCTGCCGGTTTACCTGCATGAATCGGATGCTGCTCAGACTGGTTTTCTGGTGGAGCGATGGCCTTGTGGTCTCGTGATCGAGGTGGGTCCAGTCCCTCAGGCTGTCCTGGACAGTCGTGTTGTCATTCAGACCCAGCTGGCCCTGGAGGCCTGTCTGCAGGTGATCAGCGAATCCCGTTCAGGCCTTGGCCTTCAGCCCAAGTCTCTGGTGGTTCATCGGCATCTGAGAAGTCTGGACCTGCCTCGCGATGAGCATGGTCAGCCATCGGCGTTGCTGCATCCTCTCCGCCAGGGAACCGACTGGCGTCCACTTCAGGGGGGTGCTCCTCTGATGCGGCGAGCTGATGGGTCGGTGATGGACGTTCCGGATGATGCGGAGAATTTGATGCCGGTCTTCATCAATGAGGCCGCCTATGCCGAGAAGCGGATTGCTCTTTCACTCACGCAGCGCGAAGTCTGGCCAGTGCTCCCGAATTGGATTGCGGCGCTTGAAAAACTGATGGAAGGTTGATGCGGAGTGCCGCTGCTTAACCGCATGCCCAGGTTGTTTTGCCCTCTTCCGTGCAGATCAGATCACTGGTCTGTCCATCAGCCCAGTAGAGCCGAAGTCGGTCGTCTTCGGTGCCGAGTCGCAGGGTGAGAGACAACAAGGGGCCAGCCGGTTCTTTGGAATCACCGGGTTCCTGGCTGCTTGAACTCTTTCCGAGACGACGCTCCAGTTGATTCAACCGAAGATCCAATCGTTCGAGTTCTGCATTCGTTCTGTCTGCGTTGAATGCTGTTGTCGTGCAACCGCTGCAAACGACAAGACAGGCAACAAGGCCGGCTGGAATTAAACGTCGATCCATCTAAGCGGATGCGTCTGCCCCAGGGTCTCAGCTCAGCGGACTGGGCACCAGCCTTTCACTCCAATACACAGTTGCTCCCTGAGCTTCCAACTCGTGGCGACGATGTCGGGCCTTGGCGAGTGGCACCGTTTCCTCCTGACGGAGACCGGATTGCAGCCAGCGAATCAAAACCACAATGCGTCGCGTTGGACCCATAAACCTTAAGGCTTTCTGCACCCCGTTCCTGGGCTGAGCCTGTCTGGCGGAGGAATCAAAACATTTCCGAGACATTGCTCAACCTTCCGTTACACTGACTAACAGGCAGGGCTACCTGCCCTTCCTTAAACCGTCCCTTCGGGGGCACTTCTTTCCGTTCTCATGACCACCACCCTCCAGCAGCGCTCCGGCGCTTCTAGCTGGCAGGCCTTCTGTGAGTGGGTCACCTCCACCAATAACCGCCTCTATGTGGGTTGGTTCGGTGTGCTGATGATCCCCACACTGCTGGCTGCCACCATCTGCTTCATCGTCGCTTTCGTCGCCGCTCCTCCGGTCGACATCGACGGTATCCGTGAGCCCGTCGCTGGC
>QCTY01000001.1:0-93328 GCA_003208975.1 Synechococcus sp. AG-676-F02 | reverse complement strand
GTCGTCGCCACCTGCGGTCGACTGGATCACGGATCGATTCCCCTTCAGACGCCCGATCAGGCCCTCAACTGGTTAATCGCGGGGGACGGCACGGTTGCCGTGGTGTTTGGCCGAGAGGATCGTGGCTTGACCAATGAAGAATTACGGATCTGCCACAGGGTTCTGACATTGCACAGCGGTGATAGCTATCCCTCCCTCAACCTCTCCCACGCCGTCGCCATCGTGCTGCACGACATGGCCCGACTCGAACACACGACACCTCCCGATGCCGAGTGCAGCCCTAATCCGGCATCCGCACCTCAGCTCTCTGACCTGATCGAAGACGCCGCTGATCTGCTGTTGGACTGCGGTTTTCTTCTGCCCCACACCCGTGAGGCCAGGATGGCCAAGGTGCGCGATCTGTTGCATCGCGCTTCAAGCAGAACAGAGGAAGTCGCGATGCTTCGCGGCATGGTCCGCCAGCTCAGGTGGGCCATGAACGCAAAACGCATCTAATCTCAGTTTCATACGGTTTTCAGGCGCTTGTCCAGCAGCCGACCCTCCCGACGTTCCCTCAGCTGGGGATCCCCGATGCGGTTGCTGTTCCGTCTGCTGGTGATGGGTGTAGGGCTTGGCCTGCTGACTGGTTCGATGCTGCGCTGGTTTGCCCCGGACGTACGTCGCCAGACCCTCAAACTCCCAGCCTGGCTGGAACGCAAGGTCGGCCTTCCTTCCGCTTCAACGAAAGACAGCACGTCGACATCCACGCCGCAGCCAATGCCTGTCGGCAAATCGTTTCAACCCAGTACAGAGATCAAGGCTCTTTCGAACCGCTGGCGTGAAATCGCTGCGACTCAGAAGGACCTGATGGCGAGTGCGTACCTTCTGATCCTTGACGATGGGCACTATGCACAGCTGAATGCCAACCGGCCGATGCCGGCAGCAAGCTCGATCAAAACACCGGTCCTTTTGGCATCCCTCGAACGCATCGATGCTCAGGATCTTTCTTGGAACGAACCGCTGGAGCTGACTGAGGATCTGGTGGGCGGGGGTGCTGGATGGATGGCCTCAAGACCGGTCGGAAGCCGCTTCCCGACCTATGAAGTTGCCACCGAGATGATTCGCATCAGCGACAACTCAGCCACCAATCTGCTGATCGAACGGGCCGGTGGGCAGCAAGTGGTGAACGAACGTTTCCGCAGCCTTGGACTGCCGGCCACCGTGATCAACAACTGGCTCCCGGATCTGGATGGCACCAACACCACCAGCGCCCATGACCTGAGCCGCAGCATCGCCTTGGTGGACAGCGGGGATCTTCTGAGTCCACGCAGCCGGGATCTGTTCCGCCAAGTCATGGAGACTTCCGTGACGAACACCCTGCTTCCAATGGGCCTGATGCAGGGCCTGGGGGGAGCCCAGGGTGAGCCCGACAGCATCCTGGCCCGGAAGGGCTACAGGGTTCTCAATAAAACAGGAGACATCGGCATCGCCTACGCCGATGCAGGCCTGATTGAACTACCGGACGGCCGCCGAGCCGTGGCTGGATTCCTGGTGAAAGGTCCCTTTAACGACCCCCGTTCCACCAATCTGATTCGCGCCATGGCGAAGGCGATGGCTCCCCACCTTCAACCGGTTACAGCCCCATTCCAAGCTTCATGATCGATTCAAACGTTTGGAAAGCGGCGCTGATCAGCCTGTCGCTGCTCGTGTCTCCTGCTGTGGCAGAGCCGTTTCGACGAGATCAGCACGTTCTTCCGCTACCCGGTCAGCTGGATGCGGTGCCCATGGTCAACGACAACAACCCTGAGCTGATTGAGCAGGAAGGGATCCTGTTCTCCACCTTTGAAGCCGGTGGCGAATCATCCATCAACGTGTCTCTGAACGGTCGTTTCGACCTCTTCAGTCATCACGTGTATGCCGGGACCGATGACAGCCTCGAATCCACCCTCTGGCTGGCGCTGCTCATGGCACCGCAAGGGGATGAACCTGTGAAGTTGACGCTGCTTGAAGGCAGCACCTCCTTATCGCAGGCCACCCAAAAAGGGCAGACGGCTGCTCCTTTCCTGCCGCTGCCGGCCCTGATGCGGGAAACGACGCAGATCGTTGCGGCCGGGCCTGGGAGCAGGGTCGCCGGCGACCTGCTGAGTCGAAGACGGGCCACCGAACTGACGGCTCGCGACTGGACCCTCCAACCTGGAGCAGCGACGCGACTGCTTCAACTTCCGATTCCCGTTCAAGGCCTCGATCCTCTTCTCAATGGGCGCAATCTGCAGCTGCGATTCCACAGCTCAGGGCCGGTGCAACTTGCAACACTCGCCTCACACGGTGAAGGCCATCAAGCCCCCAGTGATCAGGACTGGATCGCGCTACTGAATCAGGAAAAACTCAGTCGCAAAGAGCACAAGCCAACCCCTCGAGGCAAACGCGGACCGATCGTCTACTCCCGAGTCAGCGGTGTACAGATCGGCAGCCGATGGCAAGCCCGCCTGACTGATCCCGGACGGGAGAGCCTCAGCATCAATGGCCAGCCGGTGTCTTGGCCCATCAGCAGTCTCGAACGGGGAACCCTGGGAACGGGTCAGGTTCAGACTGCCGAACTCCTGGCCTTTTACCCAGGGACAGCGTGGGCGGCCCATGGGAACTACGGCGTGGAATACGACCTCACTCTGCCGCTGCACAACCGGGGATCGAATCAGCAGACACTCGTTGTGGCCTTGGAGTCGCCGTTGAAAACCGATCGAGCCATCGGTGGTCTGCAATTTCGCTCTGATGCCAAAGGCCCGGTCATGTTTCGCGGCCCCGTGGAGGTGAGTGGACTGCACGATGAGAAGGAACGCCCTCTGGGACGACAAACCGTTCATCTGGTCCTACGTCAGGGACAGGAGGGCCCTCCTCTGGGTGAGCTGTCATTGCGTCCTGGCGAGCGGAAAGATGTGCGGATTCGACTGATCTATCCAGCTGATGCGACGCCACCGCAAGTGATCACCGTGCGGCCTGTGAAACAATCCAGCACAAGCTAAAGAATCTGCCCGTGACAGCCCCCAGGAAGCGCAGGGTATTCCCCTTCACTGCGGTGATTGGTCAGGAGGAGATGAAGCTGGCTCTGCTGCTCAACGTGATTGATCCCCGCATTGGCGGAGTGATGATCATGGGTGACCGTGGAACGGGTAAGTCGACCACGATTCGAGCCCTAGCGGACCTGTTGCCCGATATCGACGTTGTTACCGGGGACCCCTACAACAGCTCCGCATCGGACCCCGACCTTCAGAGCAGCGAAGTACGCGAGCGAATGGTGCAGGGAGAAAGCCTGAGCACTGAACCACGCCAGGTGCCCATGGTTGATCTGCCTCTGGGTGCCACAGAGGATCGTCTCTGCGGAACGATTGATATTGAAAAAGCGCTCAGCGAAGGCGTACGAGCGTTTGAACCAGGCCTGTTAGCCAAGGCCAACCGCGGACTCCTCTACGTCGACGAGGTCAATCTTCTCGATGATCACCTCGTTGACGTGTTGCTCGACTCGGCAGCATCAGGCTGGAACACCGTTGAGCGGGAAGGTGTGTCCGTCCGTCACCCGGCGCGCTTTGTTCTGATCGGCTCGGGGAACCCGGAGGAAGGTGAGCTGCGCCCCCAGCTGCTGGACCGATTCGGCATGAGTGTGGAAGTTCGCACGGTGCGTGACCCTGAACTGCGCGTTCAGGTGGTGGATCAGAGAACCGCCTTCGACAGCGACCCCGATGCTTTTTCCGGAGCGGTGGAAATCAATCAGAACGCACTGCAGCAGAAAGTTGTCGAGGCTCAGGAGCTGCTCGGCGAAGTGAACATCGATGAAGACCTGCGACTGCGCATCTCCGCTGTCTGCGGCGAACTGGATGTTGATGGTCTGCGGGGCGACATCGTGACCAACCGCGCATCCCGGGCCCTTGCCGCCTTTGAAGGCCGAACGGAAGTTACCGAAGAGGATGTGGCCCGTGTTGCTTCCTGCTGTCTACGCCACCGACTGCGCAAGGATCCGCTCGAGCAGGTGGACTCTGGCGACCGCGTCGTGAAGGTGTTCTGCAAGGTGTTCGAACGCAGCGAAAGCAGCGATCGGACCGACTTCGAACTGGCCGTCGCCGCCTGATCGCCTCAAACTCAACCCATGCGCATCCTCGGGATTGATCCCGGCCTGGCCCGGGTGGGCTACGGCGTTATTGACACAGGTGACGGCAACCAACGCATGCTGGATTGCGGAATTATCCGCACAGACCCTGGCAGGAGTGATGGAGAGAGAATGGTGGAGATCGCCGCGGATCTTCGCCAGCTGATTCGCATCTGGCGACCCGAACTCGCTGCGGTGGAGAAATTTTTCTTTTACCGCTCGAGCAACACCATCAATGTGGTGCAGGCCAGAGGGGTGGTGATGATGACCTTGGCCAGGTTCAAAGTGCCGGTGGTGGAGTTCCCGCCCATGCAGATCAAGCTGGCTGTGGCTGGCTTCGGCCACGCTGAAAAGGATGAGGTATTGGAGGCGGTGATGCGTGAGCTTGATCTGGATCAGCCGCCGCGGCCTGACGACGCTGCCGATGCCCTTGCGGTTGCCCTGACCGGCTGGTTCCAGCAGTGACTGACAAACAAGAACTTCGTCGCATGTTCCGTCAGAGGCGACGGGACGCAAAAGATGTGGCACCCGCCATCCAGGAGGCTGTTCTCGCGCTCATCGAGAGCTGTTCTCCAAACCAGGTGGGGTTGTACTCAGCTCTCCCGGGGGAAGTGGATCTCTTCAGCCTGCGGCAACGCATTGCCGCTCCGGTGGCTCTTCCTCGGGCTGATGGTGAAGGAAGGCTGGAGTACCTGAGCTGTTGCGGAACCACACTGGAGCCTGACGGATGTCAGATTCCCGCCCCGTCCACGGGCAACCCGTTGAGGCCACAGCAGCTCAGTCTGCTGCTGGTGCCAGCTCTCGCGATTGATGCCACTGGAATCCGACTTGGATACGGCGGTGGGTACTACGACCGGCTCAGGGCGAACAACGACTGGGCCAAGGTGCCGGCATGGGCGGTCCTGCCATCCATCTGCCTCAGCTCAGCCCCGCTGCCGCGGGATCCATGGGATGTGCCCTTTCACGGCTGGATCACCGAGTTCGGCCCTGGCCGTCCCTGACAAGCCAGCGCATCATGAATCGGTGCTATTGAAATCGGTTCATGTTTCGCCAGTTGGCCACGTTGCTGCTGTTGAGCCCGGTCACCCTGATGCCGGTTCAGGCTCACCAGATTGAAAGCGCGTTGAGCTATCTGGATGGAACGCTGGAGCTGAACAGCAACTTCTCCAACGGGGAACCCACCAAGGGCGCTGTCGTGCGCTTGCTGAATGCTGACGGCAGCGCAGGTACGGAACTTGGGCGAACCGATGCCTCAGGCAAATTGAAGCTCGACCTCAGTGGCGTCGACGACGGAGTGATTGATCTGCAGGTGGATGGTGGCCCCGGCCATCGCGATTACCTGGAAATGCGTGTCAACGATGGCGAGGTGAATCCGGAAGCCGTGGTTTCCCTCCCTGTGGGTTTGGTGCTGATCGGTTTGCTCGTTAGCGTGCGACGTCGAATTGATGAGGACATCGATGACCACCAGCACCGGCAGTGAAGCTCTGGACCGGATGGTGGAGAAGCTCGGCAGTACCGCTGACCCGAAGCGCCGCTACGAATATGTTCTCTGGCTTGCGAAGAAACTGGAGCCGATGCCGGCAGAGCAGCAGACCGAAGCCATCAAGGTGAAAGGTTGTGTCTCCCAGGTCTTTGTTCAAGGAAGGCTGGAGCAAGGCCTGATGCGCTGGCAGGGTGACTCAGACGCTCTGATCACCAAGGGATTGCTGGCGTTGCTGATCCAGGGGCTCGATGGATTGACACCGGAGCAGGTGCAGTCGATGGACCCGGCTTTTATCGCCGCCACTGGGCTTCAGGCCAGCCTCACGCCTTCTCGAGCCAATGGCTTCCTGAACATCCTGCGCTCGATGCAGCAACAGGCCAGAGATCTGGCCAGCTGATCGAAACCGATCAATACATAGAGTCTTCCTTAAACGTTCCAACACAGAACACAGGGAATGGGAACAAGGATCGGAGTTGGCCTGTTGGGCTTGGGCACCGTGGGTGGCGGGGTGGCTTCGATCCTGCTGAATCCCCAGGAACGTCATCCCCTGGTGAAGGATCTTGAGCTGGTGAAGGTTGCCGTACGCGACCTCAAGCGTCCCAGGCCGGTGCAGCTTCCCGATGCGATGTTGACGACTGATCCAGAAGCTGTGGTGAACGACCCAGCCGTGGATGTGTTGGTGGAAGTGATCGGGGGCATCGAACCAGCCCGGAGCCTCATTCTCCAGGCCATTGCCGCAAGAAAATCAGTGGTCACCGCCAACAAGGCAGTGATCGCTCGCCATGGCACTGAGATCGCTGCTGCTGCAAAAGCTGCCGGTGTGTATGTGCTGATCGAAGCAGCCGTGGGCGGCGGGATCCCGATCATTGAACCCCTGAAGCAGTCGCTGGGGGCGAATCGTATTGATCGGGTCAGCGGCATCATCAACGGCACCACCAACTACATCCTCACTCGCATGGCTGAAGAGGGTGCCGCCTATGAAGCTGTTTTGGCGGATGCGCAACGGCTCGGTTACGCCGAGGCGGATCCTGCTGCAGACGTGGATGGTCTGGATGCAGCCGACAAGATCGCCATCCTTTCAACCCTTGCCTTTGGAGGACCCATCGACCGAAGCGCGATTCCAACGACTGGGATCAGCGCTCTGCAAGGCAGCGACGTCGACTATGCACGCCAACTGGGCTACGGCGTCAAGCTGCTGGCCGTTGCCGAGCGCCTTGGCAAGGATGGGCATGATCCCCTGCCCCTGTCGCTCAGGGTTCAGCCAACCCTTGTTCCCAAGGACCATCCACTTGCGGGAGTGAACGGTGTGAACAACGCGATTCTGGTGGAGGGCGAGCCGATCGGCCGGGTGATGTTCTACGGGCCTGGCGCAGGCGCAGGACCCACGGCCTCCGCCGTGGTCGCTGACATTCTCAACATTGCAGGCATCCGCCAGGCCAGCGATTCCGCCGGAAGCGTGGATCCTCTTCTGGCTGCAGACAGCTGGCGCTCCTGTGTTCTGGACGAAAGCGGCGCCATCCGCCAACGGCACTACGTTCGTTTCAACACACTGGATGCACCGGGTGTGATTGGAAAAGTGGGGGGTTGCTTCGGCGAGTGCGGCGTCTCAATCCAATCGATCGTGCAGTTCAACGCAAGCGAGGCGGGTGCGGAGATCGTTGTGATCACCCATGAAGTCACTGAAAGGCAGGTCAGCGATGCTCTCAAGGCAATCACGGATCTCCCTGAGGTCTCCGGCTTGGCTGCTCACCTCGGCTGCCTCTGATCAGAGGCGAACCGCCTGTAGAAACCATTGCTCCCTGGCCAACCAGCTCTCCGGTGCGGCAGGATGTCAAGAACCATCACAGGCGGGATCGGACCAGCCCGATCCATGCTTCTAACCGTTCATGCCGAACGTCGCGCTCCGATCCATTGTTCAAGGCTGCAGTTTGTCGGAAACTGCCGTTGGAATGAACATTCATCAGGGTGATCAGGTCAATTTGCATGCTGATCGGCAGACCTATCAGGTGATCGGTGTCGACGGAGATCACAACCGCTGCTGGATCCGTCGCTGGCCGATCGATCCCCAGGGTGGTTCTCCTGTATTTGAGGTTTCCCTGCAGCAAATTGCAGACTCAGGCAGTTAAATCGTTCGTTGTTGGACCAACCTTCTTGAAGCCCGCTGTTGGATCTTCCCTTCTGAGCAGGCTCCTGGCAGGCACCACCGCACTGAGTGTCATGGGTGGGGTTGGGTGCATGTCGATCAACCGCACCGATCGGATCACCGTTGCAGCAGCGGGGAAGATCACCTCACTCGATCCCGCCCAAGCCAGCACAGTCAGCACGCTGCAATTACTAAGCGCCCTGGGCGATCCCCTCTACGAACTCACCACCGAAGGGGAACTCGAACCCCGCCTGGCGGAAGCTCAGCCTGATGTCAGCCCTGACGGACTGACGATCACGATCCCCTTGCGCCGGGGAGTTCGTTTTCACGACGGCACCGATTTCAATGCTGAAGCCATGGCGTTCAGCCTGAGGCGCTTTCTGGAGATCGGCAGCCTCAGCTATGTGGTCGGCGGTCGCATCGCAGCAGTGGAAGCACCGGAACCGCATCGAATGGTGTTGAAGCTCACCCGGCCATCCACGTCTCTGGCAGGCCTGCTCACTTCGGTGAACCTCACGCCCGTTTCGCCAACGGCCTATGCCAAGCACCGCGAACAATTTCTGCACGACCGCTTCGTGGGTACCGGGCCTTACCGGCTGACCCATTTCAGTGATCATCAACAACGCCTGGAGCCCTTTGAGAACTACTGGGGAGAACAGCCTCGCAACAACGGAATTGATCTGATCAGCCTGAGCAATTCAACGGCCCTGTTCGGAGCACTGCGCAGCGGAGAAGTCGACGTCTTGATGTCACCCTCCATCGACGAAGACCAGCGCCACGCCCTCCACCAGGACGCTCAGGCCGGAAAGCTGCAGGAAGCCGTTGGTCCAGCCTCCGAAATCGGATACATCACGTTGTTGAGTCGTGGAGAACCTCTTGAGAGGCAACCGCTGCGACAGGCTCTGGCCCTGAGCTTGAACCGCAATGAAATCAGCCAACGCGTGAGTTATGGGTTGCGTCGCCCGCTGCGAAGCCTGATTCCCCCGAGCCTCACAAAGAACCAGGAACCCATCTGGCCGGAGCACGATCCCGCAGCGGCTCGCGGAATCCTGCAAACAGCCGGTTATTGCGACGGCCGTCCTCTGACCCTTCCGCTGACTTTTCGATCCAATGTTCCAGCCGACAAGCTGCTGGCACTCACCTGGCAAGCACAGATCAAACGAGACCTTCCCGACTGCCTGGTTCTGAAACTGAATGGCGTGGAATCCACCACGATTTATCGACAGCTTGGGGAAGGAGTGTTCAAGGCGGTGATGCTTGATTGGCGTGGCAGCTATCCAGACCCCGAGGCCTATCTGACACCTTTACTGAGCTGCAACAGAGCCGAAGAGTCCATTTGCCAGGAGGGAGAGGCCGCCATCAGCGGCAGTTTCTGGACCACTCCCGGATTGCAGGATGCCCTGGAAAGCAGTGATCGGATGGCGGGGCCCAATCGATCCGACAAGCTGCGGTGGATTCAAGCTCAGGCTGCAGAAGGCTCGGCCTATATCCCGGTGTGGCTGGTCGCGCCGACGGCATGGAGTCAAACCAGCCTCGTGCTGCCACGATTCGACGGCAGCGGTCATCTGCTGCTTGCCGAGCTGATGCATGCACCGGCACGCGGAGCAACGAACTGATGGGACGTTCCGGAGCCCTGCTGCGCTACAGCGCCACACGCCTTGGGCTGGCCCCGCTGATGCTTTGGTTGATTGCCAGCCTGGTGTTTCTCCTGTTGCGGGTTGCCCCGGGAGATCCTGTGGATGCTGTGCTGGGCAGCCGAGCTCCTGCGGTGGCCAAGGCCGCCATGCGGGCACGGCTTGGGTTGGACAAAACGTTGCCGGATCAGTATCTCGACTACCTGCGTGGCCTGCTGCATGGAGACCTGGGACAGGGACTGATCAATCAAGAACCGGTGCGAGACATCATCAGCAGAACCTTGCCCGCCAGCCTCGAACTCAGCGTGATTGCCCTTGCCCTGGCGGCAGTGGTCGGCCTCAGCATCGGCTTCAGTGGGATCGCACGGCCTGAAGGGAAACTGGATCTGGCCGGGAGGCTGTATGGCCTTGGCACATATGCCCTGCCGCCCTTCTGGGTGGCGATGCTGCTGCAACTGCTGTTTGCAGTCAGTCTGGGGTGGCTGCCGGTCGGGGGACGTTTCCCTCCCAGCCTCATGCCGCCTGAAGGCACGGGTTTCTACCTGATCGACAGCATCAGCAGCCTTGACATGACGGCCCTGAAGGGCACACTTCGTCATCTGTTGCTGCCGGCCGGGACTTTGGCACTGCTGCTGAGCGGCACCTTCACCACTGCCCTGCGACTGAATCTGCGGCGAACACTGCGGGGAGATTATGCGGAAGCGGCCCGAAGCCGAGGACTGAGCGAACGGCAAGTCGTGCTGCGCCACGGGCTGCCCAATGCTCTTTTGCCAGTGCTGACCATCGCGGGCATCACCGTGGCATCTCTGATCGGTGGTGCTCTCTTGATCGAAGTGACCTTCTCCTGGCCAGGGATTGCCTTGCGCCTGCAGGAAGCGATCAACCAGCGGGACTATCCCGTTGTTCAGGGCATCGTGGTGGTGATTGCAGCATTGGTGGTGCTTGTCAGTGTGGCCGTTGACCTCCTGGTGGCTGCCCTGGACCCAAGGGTTCGCTACTGATAACGGCGGTACAGAGTCCTGGCACCTTCAATGGTGAGCCGATGCCAGCGCACACCTCCATCTCTCCAGTGTTCATCGACCGACGCCGATGAGTTGGCCGACAGATCCGACAGAAACACAACAATTTCATTAGCGATGACCCTTTGCGCACTGCGGGGATTGACTCCGACCAGGTCCTCTCCGAGCTGGAACAGATCGTCTTCACGCGTGCCGAACTGAGTCTCCCCGACACGAATCGGTGAAAAGTGGCTGGCTCCCTCGATCACCACAACGCGGCTGTACGGATGCTGAGCCAGCGAAGCCAACAGACCGATCTGCTCGTCCAATGGGGGGGTGATCAGGTCGAGGGTTCCACCGACCAGCAACAGGGGCGTAGGGCTGGGGTCGGATGAACCAACCGGCCAGATCACACTGCCGAGGCTGTTGAGGCCCACCACTGCGGCCGGGGAAGCCGGCATCGAACGAGACCGCAGGACCCCGCGTTCAACCAGCTCGCACTGCAACAACCTCGAAAGATTGGTGAGAGGAAGATCCCCCAGAGCCTTTTGACAGCGCTGATCCATCCCGCTCTGTGGCGAATGCCCTGAGGCAACAAGTGCTGTCAGGGCACCCATGGAGTGACCAGCCAGCACCACCCGCTCCCCCTGAATCGGGATGCGCTGCTGTGCCTGAGCCGACAGCACGGCCTCAAGATCCTGTTGTCGATCCTGAAGTGCACGTGCTCCATCAAAGGACTCACGACCTTCCAGCAAAGCCTGCACGGCAGCGGCATCGCTGCCGGGATGCTCGAGAAGCACCACCGGCCAGCCCGCCGCCGCAAGGTGCCTTGCAAGCCACTTCAAATGATCAGGGCTGCCGCCAAGCCCGGGCATCAGAGCCACCCAGAGACGATCTGCGCGGGGGTTGGACGGTGTCCAGATCAGCAGTTCAAGAGATGTGGAACGGTGAGCCACCGGCAGCTGCACCGCCATCGCTTGAACACCACTGAAAGATGGAGAAGGCGGCATGAATCGCGCCATGGCCTCCGGCTGACTGAGGCCGGTCATCAGAGCCTGATGCCGTTTCAGCTGCAAGCGCCAGCGGGACGCTGACAAAACCAGAGCATCAAGATCCAGCCGCAACTCCTGACCTGGGAGTGCTTCGAGTAGATCGAGTGTGGAGACCTTGCTCCGCTTCTTCAGCAACTGCTCGAGGGTCGTCAGGACCACATCACTGCTGATGCGGTCTCCGTCCATCAGGCGCACCACATCACCGATCGCATCGAGCAACGGGCCTGCAGACCAGCTGCGCAGCACTTGCTCTCCAAAACTGCGTCGCGTCAGCACCGGGGCCTGTAACAGCTGCATGAGGCCAAGCCGGCTCTCCTCATCGAGCAGCTGCATCCAAGGTCCCAGTTCGGTTCGGATCCTGCCTTTTGAGCTGACCCAGGCGCGCAGATCATCCACCTCCACAGGCAGAACAACCCCTTCGATGCTGACCTCAAGACGTTCAGCAGCCTGAAGGGGCCACGATGACGCCTGATGGAGCAGCAGACTGCTCATCAGGCCCATCGCGATGCACTGTCCTGTTAAGCGTCCGCGCAGCAACGCCCGACCCTCTGCGGTGGTGGTCCCAGTTTCCTTCAGCTCTCCGAAATGTCACGCGGCTGAGATTTCTCGCCTCGATCGGAGCTGGCGGGGTCATGTTCATGACCCCGCTCATTTTTCACGCGATCGACTTCTCAGCCAGCCAGGTGGGCAGTGGCCTGGCGATTGCCGCCCTGATCGGAACCGTGGTGCGCCTGCTTTGCGGAGCTCTACTCGACCGTGGACTCAGTTGTTCGTGGCCGGTGCGGATCACGACACTGTTGGCGATCACAGCGGATTGCGTCTTGATTCGAGCAGAGAGTTACGGCGGCTATCTGCTCGGTCAATTGCTGTTGGGCTGCGCTGCTGGGCTGTACTGGCCTGCAATTGAACTGGCGGTGCCACTGAGCTGTGGAAGCGTGCCTTCCGGTCGTGGTTATGCCTTGGTGCGCAGTGCTGATGCCCTTGGGATCGGAATTGGAGCCCTGATCGGCACAGTCGCCGCAACCCTGGACACACTGCGCGTTGTTTATGCAGTTGAAGCCCTCTTTATGGGAGCTGTGCTGGTCCTGATCAGCCTTCAACCCTTGATCGACGGTCCGACGGTGCGTGATCTAAATCGGGCTGACGCAAATTCCGACAACAACGTTTCAGCATCATCCCGTGCCTGGTTGCTTCCTCTGTTGCCGGTTCTGGGAATCAGCATCGTTGCGACAGGAATTCTGGCTCTGCAACAAAGCGCGCTTCCTCTGGACCTTGTTCGCGGTGGGGTGGCTCGGCCTGGCTTGAGTGAAAGCCACAGCAGCGCTCTGATTGCCCTTCAACTAACGCTTTTGGTCAGTCTGCAGTGGCCCGTGGGCCGGTGGCTAGCCGATCGCAGCGTGGCGTTTGGGTTGGGATTGAGCCTGGCTGGATTCAGCCTCGGTTGCGGGTTGATTGCGCTCTCTTCCTTGTTCGAGGCCGGCACTGCCCTTGTGCTTTTAGCTCTGCTGCCGATGGCGTTTGCCCAGGCGGCGTTCCTGCCAACAGCCACAGAAGCCGTAATCGAGGAGACACCCCCGGAGCATCGGGGGCTGGCCATGGCGCTGTTCTCGCAGTGTTTCACCGTGAGCGCAATCGTGGCACCGCTGGCAGGAGGAGCTCTCTTGGATGCACAGAACAACGGAGTTGTTCTGTGGCTGTTGATGGGGGCTGCCTGCCTCACGATGCTGCCTGCTCTACGAAATCTGCAGCCCCGCTATCGAAGCTCAACGGAGCTCAACCCCATCAACTCCGAGCGCGTCACAGATGCAATTGCCGGCCCGCACTGAAAGTTCTCAGCCACCCCCATTCCTTGTGATATCGAAGGTGGGAACAGGAGCCCCACCATTGTTTGGAATCATGTAAACAGTGCGGTTGGTGTCGTTCTCTCCCTTGGTGATCCAGAGGTATTGCAAATAGCCAGGGTTGTTCTTGAGGCTTTCACCGATGATTTTGTTGGCTTTGGAGACTCCTTCTGCCCGAATGATCTCCGCTTCAGCCAACTGAGCAGCTGAATCCTTTTTGGCCTGAGCCTCTAAAACCGCCACCTTACGAGTGAATTCAGCCTCCCGTAGCAGGGCTTTACCGTTCAGGGTCCTCACCCATACGCCGTACTGAGGTACAGCGAAGGCGGCAATCCCGAAAACAGCTGCGGCAATCCCGAGACGGCGCAAAGTTGTCCAACGGTTGGGGCCGGACTCGGACCTGGAAGTTTGCTGAGGCATCGCAGGCTTTTTTGCCCTTGTAGCAGGGATCCAAGGCATGCAAACCCTGCGTAGCCGAACTGGCTCAGAGCATCAAACATTAAAATAAAACTCGCTTAAAACAAGTCATACCAATAGGTCTTAGGCAAAAACAGGCGTTGGACTTTTGTTGGACTTATTTACAAACCAAAACAAGTCGCGGCTAAATCGCGACTGACATGCGTGAAAGATAGGCAGGAGTAATATTTGCTACACGCCTTGCAAAGCACTATCAGCACACCTATTGAGCAGGCTTCCACCAGTCAAAAAGGATGTGCGTCAGCTTGAAGATTGATAAATAGATAAACAGAAGCAATCAGAGTAAGCAATAGAGAAGAGCAGCAGTTATCACCGCTCCGCACTTCGCGCACCGCTTCTTCAGCGGCAGGTTTCACCAGGCTCAGCGCCAGCTGCAAGAGGCAGAAGTCGCAGCAATTCAAGCCAATAGTTTTACTGACACTCCATTAGTTCCTACTTACGCAGCGGAAGCAAGGCAGCAGTTAGACAGCATCAAGCCAGATTCTTAAACAAGCACCAGTCATCAGCCAATAGTCACACCTACAAGGCTCTGTATCAAGAGACAGAGGCACTGGATAGGCAATACATAAGGAAGCACCTATGACGCCATATAGAGGCACAGAGGTATCACTGAAGCACAGACTAATTAAATGAGCCGGTTAAGCTAGCCAAGGTGATTATTGAACAAGTCTTGCCTGCTGGAAAGTTGCGGAGCCAGACGCCGCTAAGCCAGAAATAAATCAACACAGCACTGAAACAGAAATACCTATATCCTGATGGATGTTATTGGATAACAGAAAAACAAGGGTGGGCATAGGGGATTTTTGCGTCCCTGCACTATCGATATAAGGCTTCAGAGATTTCTGTTGAAATTTGGGAGGGATGCACTTCAGAAACCTTGAGGCTATAAGTACCGTCAGAAGCATCCATAAGCTTCTCCTGAGTAATCAGCTCTACATCCAACACTGTCTGGAGTTTGAGTGCGATGTTGATGTTAATCGTATCTCTGCTATTTACGAGCTCAGAGAACACAAGATTGGTGAAACCTAGGAGCTTGTCTAGTTAATTAGATCCACCGTAGCGAGTTTCAACGACAAGACCACCAGTTCCAACAGTTGCTGGTTGTAGAGCATTTTTACGCTGGTAGCAAGCTTCCTTTAGTTCTTTACGCTGTTCGTCAGTAATACGAACACGTGCACTAATAAAGATAGGCAGAGGCTGCTCTTTAAATTGACAAGTCATAATCAGTCAAAGGTAAAAGTAATAATAGTTTGAGGCAATTGTTGTGGTCAGTTAGTGGGTGCGAAAACATCATGGTTAAATTCAACCTTTGGTTCAGACGGCTACATTTAATTGGTCGCACCTGCTACCTGGGTTAAGCGAGGTTAATTGTTTCTGTTCCTCAAAAGAAATAGCAATAGCTTTACGTCATCTCAAATTTCACGAAATGGACAACAACAACAATGTCAATGACATCATCACTGTTCCCAGTCACCTTGCCGAAACCCTACGCTATAAGACGTATGTTTGGAATAAAAAGGCTGACATTCTTAGATTGGCTAATCAAATAGTTCTCAAAAAATCAGATGATGTGTCCTTCTTGGGTTACCCACTTGAATAAAAGGGTGAAAACTGACAAGCAGAGATAAGGGAAGGTAGCGACAAAAACAGTTTGAAAAGGATATTTATTGATACAACCAAAGGCATATGGTTGAATTAATTTAAAACCAGAGCATCTATCTCTATGGAAGTAATTTTTCCGAAAGACGAAGGTAATGAGGGGGCGAGAGACAATAAAGAGCCTAAATGGCTAAGAGAGTTCTGTAATGACCACGCCGAAAAATACATAATCCAGAGATGTGATTTATTGATGGAAGCCGGAAGGTATAAGGACACAGAAGCTATACAGAACGAGTTTGATTACTAATCAAGAACCTTCTTCACTTTGGGTTTAGGTGTCTTGACTTCAGGCAAACCACGCTTATTGAGGTCTTTCTTTAGTGCTTTGGTAATTTCTTCTTTATCCTCAACTGACGCTGCGCAAGCATTTAATGCATGACTTTACAAGTATAAATACATAGCTTTTATTAAAGAAGGGGCAGGCGGCAACAACTGAATGGAAGAGGTTGTAAGAGCAGCAACCATCCTCCTTTCGCACCGGCAGGATTGACGGACGGCGCTGCTTTTTGTTCTCCACTTTCCTCTGGTCAAAACGCTGATGTTGTGAGCACAAGTCACACGCAACGCGGTGGCGCAGTGGGAACATCACTTGCGTTCCGTAAGGATGAGGCGACGACGGGTTTTCCCTGCGTAGCCTCAGCGGAGTAGGGCGAGGAGCCGAAAGCAAGCCACAAGCGCAGCGCAGTGGTCAGCTTTGGAACGGGAGACAAACAGCGCATTCAGTCCGCTTCAATCTGCCGGGCGCGGCTAAGGATGGTCTGCGACTGACTCCTCACACCATTCGTTGTTGACTGCGCTCACCATCACGATGAGCGGAACGAAGTGAAGCGTTGAGTGAAGCAATAAATGTGGAGTGGAGTGGAGTGGAGTGGAGTGGAACATCGTTTGTTGCTGAACGATTTACCACTAAATATTACTCTTATCGAGAACAGCCAACACACTAAATCTGGTGATTTTGAGAACAATAAGGCTGACGCCAATACAGGTTCATCAATACAATCATCATCAACAACACCATCAATCACTCCATTATCATCACTCTCCAATACCACCAGACCTACTGTTAAAGCTGGATTTAGACTGAGCTCTAACACAACATTACCAATCATTCATCATCATCCGGTCACAGGTGGGTTAGGGTAAGTTTAATAATGTTAATAACCCTAGCTGGAGACTGGTTAGTGGTAGTAGTAACCAAGCTTTCCGCTTCGCTCCAGGCTTGAGTTACAGCTAAGTCAGAGAATATTTAGTGTTAGTTTGTATTCTGGTTGTCTTTTAGCGAAGCTTACTTCCCTTCCAAAAACAAACAAAAGGTTCCCCTCCATTCCTTGTTCTATAGTTCTGAATCGATTTTCACCTGCTAAATCACTCCAGATAAAGCGATCAGCAGGTGAAACTTACACCCTACAACGCTCTCTAAGGTATCTACAAGGCGCTGTGTGAAGCACAAAGCATCATCGTGATGGAATTTATCCAGAGTATTTAAGGCGCCTTGTAGGCGATTAGATAAACCTGGCTTGGCGCCAGTTTTTAAAACCATACGTACACATAGTATAGGCTGAGCAACAGCGAGAGACTATATGTGGATTTTTGAGACCAACAAGACAGTCTTATTCTCAACAAGAACGACAACTGACGCAGCTTAATTGCAAGCAAGTTACTACTAGCTATGACTGCTTAATGCCATAGCTTATATTGAAAATATGTAGCAATTAATTCAGAAATAAAGTCCTAGACGCTGTATGTTAATAAAAAACTAGAAACTATGAAAATAAAAATATCGCCTATATTATTCTTGGTCTTACTACAGTCCACAGCACTAGCCAACACCGAGGAAGGCAAGGAAGTCAAAGAAGTTAAAAAAACCTGCGGCAAACTTGAAAAGACAATAATAAAAGGCGAGACAGAAGGTTATAAATTGGCCAATAAAATGAGGGAAGCCACGACCGAAAACGAATGGTGCTTTTACAGGAAGCAGTATGTTAGAGGATACAAAAACCATTTAGAGAATATGATTGAATATGCTAGATGCAAGTATTTAGCAGACGATAATCCTGACTATAAATCATACGAAGAGCAACACGAGTTCAATGAACAACGCCATCAAGAAATGGTATCAAACACATTATTAGTTTGTCCTTATTCTATGTAGCACTGGGTCTTTCACAATCATCAGCTCAAGCCGCTGTAATCAAGATGGTCATAACGGAAGGTGCTTGACTGAACGTAAAAAGCTTGACCCAATAGCGGTACAGAAAAATTCGTTCTGGATTTAGACCCACAGAAGCCAATGCTCTTGCTACCACAGCGAGTGATTAGGAACTAACGGCTACCGACGCCTGAGCTCAAAACTCATAAGTTGAATCTCGGAAACGGTTGTCCCTTGTTCTGAACACGGGCAAGGGACTTTTTTCATAAAAAAGCGGACATAGTATGGCTGAAGTGCCCGCCTTGATCCTTGCGTGAAAAGTGCAACGGCGTACCAATTCCGTCAATGCTCCACTCTCGGAAACCAACTGTAGCCGTTATGACATTTTCCATGCTTGCTTAAATCAACAAAAAAAGGGCACCGGTTCGTGCATAGAACGTTGCTAGGGGTAATTATGACTAATCGTGGAAGATGAGGGACTTACGCACTTAGCCAGCAGCTCTCTAAATGCCGTCGGAAATTAAAACGATTAAAGAAAAATTCCCTTGGCTCTCAATATATCTTTAGATACTTGTTTCACGAGTATGGCATAATTATCAATTAGCTTGTTCATAGTGTTTGATTGATTGCCTGCCTAGTGTTGTATTTGTATTTAATACTGACGCAACGATGTTCCAGCTGATGACGATGTCGTGCAGCTCAATAGCTCTGCGCGTAAGTTCCTCAATTAGATACATCCTCATAGATTTTCTCTGGTGTAGTAAGTGTTGAACCTAATTTCTTTTTACCAAATTCTATGTGTGCTGCTTCTTTGGTAGCTCTCCTTCTTTGTGGTAAGCGAGCATATATCTTTTCTAATACAGCTACGCTGTGACCTAATTGGGTAGATACTAAATAGACATCCACTCCCATATCCATCAGCTCCTGTGCTCTACTAGACCGTAGTGAATAGATGGTGTAAGGATGCTCCGACATCTGTGGTCCTTTTAGCTCACTTGCTATCTCACTAATCATATCTCTCCATCTAACATTCAAAGTGTTGTAAGGCGGCAGCCTCCACTCATTCTTATCAGGCAGACTAAAGACCAATACATCGTCAGGAATAACAGGCAACCCATCATCCTTATCCCTTTCCAGTTCAACACCATTCAGTTCAAAGTGAAGTTCATTTTTATCTAGATATTCCCTAAGGTCTCTCTTCCATCGAGCCAATACCTCAGCACTGTTACTTGTGATTTCACGCTGTGCGCCAGTCTTTGATTTGAGAACCCTGATGTGAGACACATACCTATTCACCTTGCCTAGTTCATCTATCACCTCACACATCAACTCCCACTCTTCAATACCTTGTGCCTGTAGTTCTCCTAGGTCTAAGTCCCTTTGTCTTTGACTGATCCTCCCTACATTCTCAAACTCTATATCTCTCCACCTCATATTCCTGGCTTCAACTGGTCTCATACCAGTTTGCTTCAATACCAGTATTAAATTGTAGAAGTGCTTACGCCATAACAAAGTCCTAGGGTTTGGATGTTTCTCTCCTGCTTTTACATACCTTCTAAGGTGCTTGAGAATAGTGTTCCATTCCTCAAGGTCTCTGATTGGCGGGTTGCTATCCCAATCAGCATCAACCAGCCTTACCCTTGGAACTAACTCTTTCTGTGCTGCCTCATAAGCATCCAACATCCTGTGCTTAATGAGATAGTTGATGAAACCACTAATGATTGTTAGCTCTTTCCTTTTGGTGAGTGGTTTGGCTTCACTACGATAAATAATATACTTATCTAATGATCCAACCTTTATGTCTCTAGTAGTGAGGATGTTGTAGTCATCACAGTAAGATAAGAAGTGACCAGTCAGGCACTCCTTCTTGTTCTTATAGGTTGATGGTTTGAGCAACTCATTATCTACCTTCTCTTCCTCATCATCTAAATACTTACGCACCCAATCTTTAAGCAGTCCCTTCCTAGGTTTCTGCTTAGTACCTTCCTTTGTTCCTCTCCTAGGTTGCGATGCCTTTGCGTCAGTTGAATGAGTAGTAATGAATATATCTAGGGCCTTACCGCAAGCATCCTGTTCTGTATCTACATCATAAATCCTAGTGGTCTTGTAACCTCTCTTCTCTTTAATGTATTGCCTCAAATAAAAGGCAGAGGTATCCCGTGTGTAGGTAATGACCTCTGCTCTTCCATCAAGGACAGGCTTTCTGGTTGCGATAGTTGGCATAGCTAAACAGTCAGCACCGGAGCAGTGGTGAGTTGGTTCTTGCTGTAGCTGTCGAGCACACGAGAGGAGTGGTTCATCAGTAACCCACCCACAGCGCCAGTTCGTAGGCATCAAGCACGCTGTCTCGTGGGTCAGCGAGTGCTTCTTCAAAAGTCAGGCTGTGCTCCTCAAGGAAGCGTTCAGCACCACGCCTAGTCAGTTGTCGGTATTCAGCAGCGGCTTCAAGTGTCGTCATCGGGTTGCTCCAGTTGAGCTGGTTACAGCCGGCTCGTTAGACCGCTTGTTGGACAACCCTATCTAGAAACAGTGAGAATGCGTTTTATTACTCGGATCTTAGACGTTGAACAGGAACTCCATCACATCCCCCTCTTCAACGACATACTCCTTGCCTTCACTCCTCAGCCAACCTTTCCCTCGCGCCTCAGAGAGAGAACCAGCTTCGAGCAATTTCGCCCAACCGATGGTCTGGGCACGAATGAAGCCGCGCTCGAAATCGGTGTGGATCACTCCGGCGGCCTGCGGAGCCGTCATTCCCGCCTTGAACGTCCACGCCCGGGTTTCCTTTTCACCGCTGGTGAAATAGGTGCGCAGGCCCAACAATCGGTATGTGGCGCGGATCAAGCTCTGCAACCCCCCTTCACTAACCCCCAGTCCTTCCAAATAATCCGCCGTCTCCTCATCCCCGAGCTCCACAAGCTCAGCCTCCACCTGCGCTGAAACCCTCACCGACTCAGCTCCTTCCTTCTCAGCGAGGGTTGTCACCTCCTCGCAGAAGCCGTTGCCTTCGGCCAGATCTTCTTCACTCACATTCGTGGCGTAGATGATCGGCTTTGCCGTCAACAAACCCAAGGGTTTGATCAAGCCAGCCTCGTCCTCACTGAGCTCAACACTTCGGGCTGCACCACCGTTTTCAAGAACCGCCTGGATCCGCTCGAGAGCGGCATCCTCAACCTGAGCTTCCTTGCTGGTGCGCGTCTGTTTCTTGAGACGCTCCCGCCGCTTCTCAATCTGAGCCAGATCCGCCAGGCCAAGCTCGAGGTTGATCACCTCCGCATCGCGGGCAGGACCAATGGAGCCGGACACGTGGATGACGTCGTCATCCTCAAAACAACGGATCACATGGACGATTGCGTCCACTTCACGAATATTCGCCAGGAACTTGTTGCCCAAACCCTCGCCCTGACTTGCCCCCTTCACGAGGCCAGCGATGTCGACGAACTCCATTCGCGTCGGAATCGTGTTCTGACTCTTGCTGAGCTGGGTCAACCGGTCGAGGCGCTCATCGGGAACCGCCACCGTGCCAACGTTCGGCTCAATGGTGCAGAACGGGAAATTGGCAGCCTGGGCCTGGGCATTGGCCACCAAAGCATTGAACAGAGTGGACTTGCCGACATTGGGCAGTCCGACGATTCCGGCTTTAAGCATCGGCGGAATCTACCGACGAGCGGCGAGAATGTTGTGAAGTTTTGTGGGCCCATGCTGCAGACACTGCGACGACCCGTCTCCGATCCGCAGCTGGACGCCGTCGATGGCTCCATCAAGCGAAAGATCCGACGACCCAAACCGATCACAATTGCGTTGGCAGGCCTCGCGCTGGCCGGTGGAGCAGCCCTGTTGCGCTTCGGCCCGTTCACGGCCAACCAACAGGATTTGACGCCCTTTGTCACATCAGCCGAGCGCGGAGTGCTGTCCGGCCTGATCACTGCCAGCGGTGAGCTGCTGGCGGCCCAGAAGGTGAATGTGAGTCCACGCCAGCAGGGTGTTCTCGACCAGCTCCTGGTGGATGAGGGCGATGCGGTGGATAAGGGCCAACTTCTTGCGTTGATGGACCCCGGCGATCTCGAAGACCGCCTGCAGGAACGGCAGGCCCTCCTGCGCCAGGCGGAGGCGACCTACCGCAGGAGGCAGGATGATTACGAGCGGCAAAGCCTGCTGTATCAGGCCGGCGTGATCAGCGCCGATGCCTTCAGTGAGGTGGAGAACCAGATGCTCGGCAACCAGGCCGCTGTGATTGCGGCCCGTGAACGCATCGAGCAACTCGAGCACGAACAAAGCGAACAGAAGATCCGTGCGCCCTTTGCCGGCACCATCACGGCGCGTTATGCCGAACCGGGCGCTTTCGTCACTCCGACCACCACGGCGTCTGCAACGGCTGGAGCCACCAGCTCTTCGATCGTGGAGCTCTCCAGCGGTTTGGAGGTATCGGCTCGAGTACCCGAAAGCGACATCGGGCGCATCGCCATTGGGCAACCCGCCAGCATCCGAGTGGATGCTTACCCCGATGAACGCTTTGACGCTCGCGTCAGTGAAATTGCACCGAGAGCCGTCAAACAGGACAACGTCACCTCCTTTGAAGTGAAGCTGGAGCTGATCGACCCACCGCAGAAGCTGTTGATCGGAATGACCGCCGACATCAACTTCCAGACCGGCCGCAGCAAGCCCCGAACCCTGGTCCCCACAGTCGCGATCGTGACCGAGGACGGTCAACCCGGCGTGTTGTTGGTCGACAGCCAGCAGAAGCCCCTCTTCCAGCCCGTGGAACTGGGCAACAGCAGCGGTGATCAGACTGCGATCCTGAAGGGCCTTGAAGCGGGAACGCGAGTGTTCATCGACCTGCCCCCCTGGGCCGATAGCCGCGACTGACCCCGACGCTTTACGCCCCATCTCCATGCCCGAGGCTGCCTCCAAACCTCTGCTGCTGCTGATCGATGGCCATTCATTGGCCTTCCGCAGTTTCTATGCCTTCAGCAAAGGGGGAGAAGGCGGGCTGGCCACCAAGGATGGGCGGCCAACCAGCGTGACCTACGGCTTCCTCAAAGCACTGCTCGACAACGGGAAAAGCCTGAAGCCGCAGGGCGTTGCAATCGCTTTCGACACCGCCGAACCCACCTTTCGCCACAAGGCGGATGCCAACTACAAGGCGCACAGGGATGTGGCCCCGGAGGTGTTTTTTCAGGACCTTGAACAACTCCAGCAGATCCTTCGTTCGCAGCTCAACCTCCCCCTGTGCATGGCACCGGGCTTTGAGGCTGACGACGTGCTGGGCACCCTGGCCAACCGTGCCGCCAATGAGGGCTGGGGGGTGCGAATCCTCTCCGGGGACCGCGATCTGTTTCAGCTGGTTGATGACAGCCGCGACATTGCGGTGCTCTACATGGGCGGAGGGCCCTATGCCAGAAATAGCGGCCCGACGCTGATCCGCGAGGAGGGAGTTCTAGGCAAGCTCGGCGTGATGCCCGACAAGGTGGTCGACCTCAAAGCCCTCACCGGAGACAGCTCCGACAACATCCCAGGCGTTCGCGGAGTCGGACCAAAGACCGCCATCAATCTGCTCAAGGAGAACGTCGACCTCGATGCCGTTTACGCCACTCTTTTGACTGTGGAGGCGGAAGGCCCCAAGGCCAGCCGTGGAGCCATCAAAGGAGCGCTCAAAGGAAAGCTGCGCAGCGATCGCGACAACGCCTATCTCTCCCGCAAACTGGCCGAAATCCTGGTGGACATCCCTCTTCCGGAGGAACCGTCGCTACCGCTGACGCGTGTTGATTCCGATGGTCTCAGTGCCTGCCTTGAAGACCTGGAACTGAACAGCCTGCTGCGTCAGGTCGGTGGATTTGTCGCAGCCTTTTCAGCCGGGGGATATGCAGCGAACGTTGAAACAAAACCTGTTCCAACGTCCACAACGACATCCTCTGATGCATCACCCACGGCCAAAGAACCAGAGCCGACAGAGCCAACCCTTCCAAAGCTCAAGCCGCAACTGATCCAGGACGAGGCCGCCCTGGGCGCTCTGGTGAAGCGCGTGATGGACTGCCGAGACATTGGGGCACCGGTGGCCCTTGACACCGAAACCACAGATCTCAACCCGTTCAAGGCTGAACTCGTAGGAATCGGACTCTGCTGGGGGGGACGGCCTCAATGAGCTGGCCTACATCCCACTGGGACACAAAGGCAGTGACGACAGCAGCCCAGAGCAGTTGCCGTTGGAGACGGTGCTCACCGCTCTCGCCCAATGGCTGGCCAGTCGAGATCACCCCAAAACGCTTCAGAACGCCAAGTACGACCGCTTGATCCTGCTGCGTCATGGCGTAGCCCTGGAGGGCGTTGTGATCGACACGCTGCTGGCGGATTATCTGCGGGATGCCGCCGCGAAGCATGGTCTGGAGCTGATGGCGGAGCGGGAATTCGGCTTCCAGCCCACCTCTTTCACGGAGTTGGTGGGTAAAAAACAAACCTTCGCCGATGTACCGCTGGAGCCCGCCAGCCTCTACTGCGGCATGGACGTGCACGTGACCCGAAGGCTGGCCGTGCTGCTGCGCAGTCAACTGGAGGCGATGGGTCCACAGCTGCTGCCGCTGCTCGAACAGGTGGAACAGCCACTGGAACCAGTGCTGGCCCAAATGGAAGCCACTGGCATCCGCATCGACGTGCCCTACTTACAGGGTCTCGCAGAGGAAATGGGATCCACGCTGCAACGGCTGGAATTGGAAGCTAAAGAAGCCGCCGGTGTGGAGTTCAATCTGGCCTCGCCCAAACAACTGGGAGAACTGCTGTTCGACACCCTGGGGCTGGATCGCAAGAAATCCCGCCGCACCAAAACCGGCTTCAGCACCGACGCCACCGTGCTGGAGAAACTCGGCAACGATCATCCCGTGGTGCCATTGGTGCTGGAGCACCGGGTGCTCAGCAAGCTCAAAAGCACCTACGTGGATGCCCTGCCCCAACTGGTGGAAGCTGAAACAGGCCGGGTCCACACCGATTTCAACCAGGCGGTCACGGCAACGGGCCGGCTGAGCAGCAGCAACCCCAACCTGCAAAACATCCCGGTACGAACCGAAAACAGCCGGCGAATCCGCAAGGCCTTCCTGCCTCAGGACGGCTGGACCCTGCTCAGCGCTGACTATTCCCAGATCGAGCTGCGCATCCTCACCCACCTCTCGGGCGAAGAGGTTCTGCAGGAGGCATATCGCAGTGGCGATGACGTGCACGCGCTTACGGCACGGCTGTTGCTGGATAAAGACGACGTCAGCCCGGATGAACGTCGCCTGGGCAAAACGATCAACTTTGGGGTGATCTACGGCATGGGTGCCCAACGCTTCGCCAGGGAAACCGGTGTGAGCCAGGCAGACGCCAAGGAGTTTCTGGCCAGATATAAACAGCGCTACCCAAAGGTGTTCGCCTTTCTGGAGCTGCAGGAACGGCTCGCCCTCAGCCGCGGCTACGTGGAAACCATTCTCGGTCGACGGCGGCCGTTCCATTTCGACCGCAACGGGCTGGGCCGACTGCTGGGCAAGGACCCTCTGGAGATCGACCTGGATGTGGCACGCCGCGGCGGTATGGAGGCGCAGCAACTGCGAGCTGCTGCCAATGCACCGATCCAAGGCTCCAGTGCCGACATCATCAAGGTGGCCATGGTGCAGCTGCAGGCGGCACTGCTGAGCAAGGGTCTGCCGGCCCAGCTGCTGCTGCAGGTGCACGATGAACTGGTGCTGGAAGTCGCACCGGATTCCCTGGAGGCCACGAAGAAGTTGGTCGTGGAAACGATGGAAAACGCCGTGAAACTAAGTGTTCCCCTCGTTGCGGAAACAGGAACAGGCTCAAACTGGATGGAAGCCAAATAATTTCAGCAATAAAATGCCATTTGAAAAAGAAGTCCAAATCGACGATGCTTTCAAACCAAACCGGTAAGTGAGAGCAAAAAAATACCTAAAAGCCATATAGCCCTTTAAAAGACCACACAATCGCTGGCGATCCACAAGACCATCAACTCACAATGGAACCACCGAGAAGCAGCAAGGGCCCACAGATCGGTAACAACACTGGGGAAACCGAGCGATACAAGAGCGTTAAAGGCAGGGGCTGGCCGTAACCTCCTTGAAGAGCCTGATCAGACCTTTGCCACTGCGCCTCACGAACAGCCTGAGCAATCGCACCGAAGACTTCGAACCGCTTGAGGCAGGCAAGGCAACGATCTATTGCTGTGGGGTCACAGTTTATGACCTTTGCCATCTCGGGCATGCGCGGAGTTACATCAACTGGGATGTCTTAAGGCGTTATCTCATCTGGCGCAATTACGACGTCACCTTTGTGCAGAACTACACAGATATTGACGACAAAATATTAAACAAGGCCAACGCCGAGGGATCAACCATGGAAGAGGTTAGCGAAACAAATATCAAAGCCTTTGAAATAGACATGGGGCGCTTACACATTCTTCCCGCAGACAAGATGCCGCGAGCAACATGCTGCATACCAGGCATCCAAACTCTTATTGGCGAACTTGAAACCAAGGGGGCAGCTTATAGCTCCAAAGGTGATGTATATTTCGATATATCGAAAGCAAAGAATTATGGCCAGCTGAGCGGAAGAAACCCTAACGAGCAACAACAGGGCGCTAGCGGCCGAACCAAAGGAGATGAAGAAGAACGCAAGCGACATCCCTTCGATTTCGCTCTCTGGAAAAAAACCAACGATGGGGAACCAGGATGGGAATCGCCTTGGGGCCGCGGACGTCCCGGTTGGCATATCGAATGCTCAGCCATGGTTCGCGAAGAATTTGGCAAAACAATTGATATCCATCTCGGAGGCGGAGATCTTGTCTTTCCGCATCATGAGAATGAAATAGCTCAGTCAGAAACAGCCAATGAAGCTCAGCTAGCCCGCGTATGGATGCACAACGGCATGGTCAATGTCGGCGGAACAAAAATGTCAAAGTCGCTCGGCAACTTCACAACAATCCGAGCCTTACTTGACAGCGGTGTTTCAGCGATGACTCTGAGGCTGTTTGTTCTCCAGGCGCACTACCGCAAGCCACTCGATTTCACAGCAGAAGCTTTGGAGGCGGCAAGCACCGGATGGAAAGGTCTCAATGCAGCCATCGGGCTAGGCGAACGCCATGGCGCAACCCTGGGTTGGGGGACCATCTCTCCCCTCTCAGACCGTGCTGCAAAACATCAAGGCAGCCCTAGCGGAGAGGAACTGCAAAGGCTCGAACAGCGTTTCATCAGCGCCATGGACGACGACCTCAACAGCTCGGGAGCCCTGGCGGTGCTGTTTGATCTGGCCAAGCCACTCAGGGCTCTGGCCAACCGGCTCGATCGTGGCGATGGGGCAGAACTTCCGGCCGAAACGCTCGCCGAGCTCGCCGGCCGATGGGACCTGCTGCGCAACCTGGCCGCGGTGATCGGATTGCGCCAGGAGAGTGAAGCCTCAACGGCTGGAGTGGATGACGCAGCGATCGAGGCGGCGATTGAAGCGCGACGCGCGGCCAAGGCAGCCAAAAATTACGCCGAAGCCGATGGCATCCGCGATGACCTCGCGGCCAAGGGGATCGAACTGATCGACAAGCCCGGCGGGGTGACCGAGTGGATTCGCTGCTGATCCAGGCAGACTTCAGTTCCAACCCATAACGATTCATGCTCTGGTTGAAGCGCCTCAATTTTGTCGAGACAGCCAAACTCGAGATGGAGCTGATGAAGGCGTTTGAAGCGGGCGAAGATCTCGACGCCAAATTGGAAGCCCAGGCTCAGCTGGCCGGCGGTGGTGATGCCGAGGAGGGCTGGAAACTTGAGGTTTGGCAAAAGATGCTCGTACGCATTCGAAAAATGCAGGAATTGATGAAGGACAAGCCCAACCCCAACGCCTAGTCGGCCTTCAACCGTTCACCAGATCCACCAGGCTGATGACCAGTCCCACTGCCACTACAGGCGGTGAGACCCAACGCAGCATGACCAATAGGAGACGTTGCAGCGGAACAGGAGTTCCCGAACCCTGCAGGTCATCCTGAAACCGATTCGGAACGACCCAACCAAGAAGAAGTGCCAAAAGCAGGCCTCCCAGAATCAGCAAGAGGCCACCGAAAACGGAGTCCATCCAACCCAGAACATCCAACGACGTGGCAGCGGGCAGACCCCCCACAAAAATCAGCGCGGTGGACACCCAGACCGCGCGGGATCTGCTCCAACCAAGCCGATCGATCAAACAGGCCACAGGCACCTCCAACAGCGACACCGCAGAGGTGATTGCTGCAATCAACGCCAGCCCGAAGAACAGAACAGCCACAAATTGACCTGGGGCACCCAGGGAGGACAGTCCCGTCGGCAGGGCAATGAAGATCGTTCCAAGAGTGGATCCGCTCACGACCTCCTGCAGGCCGAAGCTGATCACCACAGGGAAGGTGACCATTCCAGCCAGCACACCAACAGCGGTGTCCATTCCCACAACAGCTACGGCTTCGCGAGGCAGATGGGCTTTGCGATCCAGGTAGGCCGCATAGGCGAGGATGCAACCGATCCCCGTGCCGATCGAAAAGAATGCCTGGGTGAAGGCGTTGCGGATCGTCGTGAGATTGGTCAGTTCAGCGCTGTCCCATCGCAGCAGAAATGTGCGGTATCCCTCCACCGAACCCTCGAGCCCAGAAGCCCAGACCGCTAACCCAATCAAAAGCACAAACAACAGCGGAAGGCCCCAGCGCGACAGGCGCTCGATACCACTGCGCACGCCGGCTGCCACCACCAAGGCCGTTGCCACCAGGCTCAGCAACTGCCCGATCAAGGCAGCTCTGCCTCCACTGAGGCCGGCAAAAAAGGCTTCCGCCTGTTCGATATCTGAGGGCAGACCCCAGCTCAGGGTCTGCACCAGCGTGGCGCCGGTCCAGCCCATCAGAACGGCATAAAAAGCCAGGATTCCGCTGGCGGCCAGAACAAACAACCACCCCATCGGTTGCCAACGGCGGCCTGCTGCAGTCACCGGTGCCAGCAGCGGACTTTTACCGGTGCTGCGCCCCAGCACCATCTCAGCCACCAACACCGGAAGGCACACCACCAGCACGATCAACACATAGAGCAGCAGAAAAGCTCCACCTCCACCCTGGGAAGCGCGATAAGCAAACCCCCAAAGATTGCCTAAACCAACGGCACTCCCTGCTGCTGCCAGCACAAAGCCCAAACCGGAACGCCACTGTTCCTTCGCCACCTGCTGATACCAAGCTGTTCAATAGCTTGCCAGCGCTTCGGGGGCCTGGTGGGAGACTGGTCAGAATTGCAGGTTCTGCGTGAAATCCATCAGCGTGTTGGGTTCCACAGGCTCGATCGGCACCCAGACCCTGCAGATCGCTGAGGAATTCCCGGAACAATTCCGAGTCGTATCTCTGACAGCCGGCCGCAACCTTGAGTTGCTGGTAACGCAGATTCAGCGCCATCGGCCCGAAGTGGTGGCCCTTGCCGATTCCGACCTGTTGCCGGAGCTGGAGCAGCGGCTGACTGATGTGGGCATCAACGGTGCCAAAGCACCACAACTGGTGGGTGGACCCGACGGCTTGAACACAGCTGCGGCCTGGGACTCCGGCGATCTTGTCGTCACAGGCATTGTGGGCTGTGCCGGCCTACTGCCGACGTTGGCTGCAATCCGAGCAGGAAAGGATCTGGCCCTGGCCAACAAAGAAACTCTGATCGCCGCAGGGCCGGTGGTGCTGCCGGAATTGAAAAAGAGTGGTAGCAGACTGCTGCCGGCTGATTCCGAACACTCCGCCATCTTCCAGTGCCTGCAGGGCACCCCCTGGGCAGAAAACGCCCGATTGTCCACAGGCATCCCTACGCCGGGCCTGCGTCGAATTCAGCTCACTGCCTCCGGCGGTGCCTTCCGCGACTGGGCAGCTGCGGATCTGGAAAA
Organism: Synechococcus sp. AG-676-F02; assembly: GCA_003208975.1. GTDB lineage: Bacteria > Cyanobacteriota > Cyanobacteriia > PCC-6307 > Cyanobiaceae > Parasynechococcus. The sequence continues at coordinate 63,886 of QCTY01000001.1, read as the reverse complement.
AGCGACCGTCAGCGATGCCACGCGCCATCCCAACTGGAGCATGGGCCGAAAAATCACCGTGGATTCCGCATCCCTGATGAACAAGGGGCTTGAGGTGATCGAAGCCCATTACCTCTTCGGGCTGGACTATGACCACATCGAAATCGTGATCCACCCCCAGAGCATCATTCATTCGATGATTGAGCTGGCGGATTCCTCCGTTCTGGCCCAATTGGGCTGGCCGGATATGAAGCTCCCGATTCTGTATTGCCTGAGCTGGCCGTCACGCCTGGAAACCCCTTGGCGCCGTCTGGATCTGACTGAAGTGGGTCAGCTGAGCTTCCGCGCTCCGGACCCAGCGAAATACCCCTGCATGAAGTTGGCTTATGACGCCGGCCGTGCCGGCGGAACAATGCCGGCAGTGATGAATGCAGCAAATGAGGAAGCAGTGGCGCAGTTCCTCGAAGAACGCATTCACTTCCTCGACATTCCCGTCGTGATCGAAGCAGCCTGTGAACAGCACAAGGCCGATCTAATGGCCCACCCCCAACTGGACGATGTGCTCACTGTTGATCAATGGGCTCGGCAGTCCGTTCGCGAGCAAGTGAAGCGGGGGGCGCGGCGCATTCCAGCAGCCTCTTTGGCAGCATGAGTGAAGCGGCGATCGTGCAGCCCCATATCAGCCATCATCTACTGCTTTGCGCCACCCCTACGAAAGTAAAATGTTGTGATCCGAGCACAGGAATTGCAAGCTGGAATGAACTCAAAAGAGTGATCCGTGAGCTAGGGCTTGAGAATACAAAGCGTCCAGAAGGAATTGTTTTAAGAAGTAAGGTTGACTGCCTGAGGGTATGCGTACGTGGACCAATTCTTGTTGTGTGGCCAGACGGAATTTGGTATACAGAAGTGACCGCCGACAAGATAGAGCCAATTGTTCAGCAACATATTGTTCAGCAACAACCGATTCAAAAGTGGATTCACAAAACAACTCCATTCAAAACTAATTCTCCCGTGGTCGAATAAAAATTTTCCAACCAGTCGAGACTGACGCACAAGCAATGTCAATCCAGATTCAATTTCGAACCTTCACCTTTCCACCAGGAGCACAACCATCTCAAGAGCCAAAAAAGCCGTATAGAAACGCATCTTTTTTGCATGCCATCGCTCATTAACCCAACACAAAGACTGCAAACACGCACACCAGACGCCCCAACCCCCACGGGCCAGGCCGTAAATCGACTAGAGTATTAAGCAAATCTAAAGCTCAGCTCCTTTCGCTTTTCCCCCAGGTCTCGATTGACTTTGACAACATCTCTTCGCCTGCCAAGAGCTGGCCTTAGAAACAGCCCCAAAACAGACCCTTACCCCACCAAAGCCGAACTACTCAGCGCCCTGCCTAAGGAACTCAGCAAGTTCAACCCCATCAAAGCCTGGGGAAGCTTGGCCGTGTCCACAGGACTTTCTCTGCTGGCTGTTGGATTGGGCACGCTCATCCCTCTCACTCCTGCAGCATCTCCCCTCTGGCTGCTTTATGGAGCGATCACAGGCACCATCGCGATGGGGTGCTGGGTCCTTGCCCATGAATGCGGCCATCACGCATTCCATCCCAATCGACGCATTGAGGGCGTGGTGGGCTTTGTTTTGCACAGCGCGCTATTGGTGCCTTACTACAGCTGGGCCCACAGCCATGCAGTGCATCATGCCCATTGCAATCACCTGGAACAAGGAGAAACGCACGTACCGCCACGCGCCACTTCACCCCAGGGAAAATTGACGGAACAGCTCAAAAGCAAACTCAATCCTGTTGTTTTTGGCCTGATTTCCCTTTTTAATCACCTGGTGATCGGCTGGCAGCTCTACCTTTTCCTTGGAGCCACTGGAGGAGAAGATTATGGCTCTCCCACCTCTCACTTCTGGAACCAAAGTGCTGCTGAGAAAGGAAAAAGATCCTTGTTCCCAGCATCGTTCAAAAAAAGGATGATGCGTTCCAACTATGGTTTGATGGCAATGATCATGATTCTGATTTTTGCCTCCATTCAATTCTCATTAGCTCGCGTTCTCTGCCTCTACTGTCTGCCATATTTGGTGATAAATATGTGGCTTACGATCTACACATGGCTGCAACATACCGACAACAATATTCCACACTTTTCAAACGAAACCTGGTCTTGGTCTAAGGGTGCTCTGCAAACGGTTGACCGTCCCTACGGACCTGTGCTGAATTTTCTGCACCATGGCATTGGTTCAACTCATGTTTGCCACCACGTCAATGCATCAATTCCGCACTACAACGCCTGGCGTGGAACAGAGCTATTGAGACAGCGCTTCCCCGAGCTTGTTCGATTCGACCCCACTCCAATCCATCGTGCACTTTGGCGCGTTGCAACAGATTGTGGCGGAGCGGTTTACCAAAACCAATCAGACAAAGCATTTTATTATCAAACCGTCAGTCATTAACTCTAAGCTTCAGAAGACTGACAGCTTTGATCAAACCAATGACAAGCCAATCGATCTGACCAACATCCGCTGATAAGACTTTCACCGGTGCCATGGAAACCATTATGTCCCCCACGCGCTGTAATCAATACCTTGAAAGGCAATAAACAATCATCAGATTCTTGTTTGGACAATTTATGATTTAAGTGAATTGCTGTAGATGCAGGAACCCAAGGATCATCAAAGGCCTGAAGAATCAGTGTGGGCGGAAGTTGCCGGGATGCATCCAACAGGCGAGGCATTGGTGAAGCAAGTGCGTAGTAATCATCCACTGAGGCATATCCCCAGCGAGGTGCCGTCACTGCTGCATCAAAGGCCCGAATCGAGAGAGGTTGTTGCATCAACAGCTCCTGCTCCCGCTCACTGGCACCCCATGGATCTGCCAGGGTCTGACGGACGAGACGTTGAAGCAACCAGTGTTGATAGATGCGATTCCGAGGCCGCTCAATCGAAGCACTGCAAATCGCCAGATCCAGGGGGCTGCTGGCACAGAACAATCGATCCAACACCCCTGTTGATTCCAGGCAAGCGTTGAGCAGCATCGTTCCACCAAGGGAAAACCCTGCTCCATAAAGGGGCAGAGAGGATTCAGTGGAATCTGCCCCTGCCAGCTGAATCGCAAGAGCTCGAGCCATTTCCAGCACTGGCAGCAGGTCGCTGTTGCATGCAGCGGCGTAGGTACCACCCGCAAGGTGACGACCTGGATCAGCCCCACGCAGATTGAGGCGCAAAACGGCATAGCCAGCCCTCTGCAAACTCAGACCCATCCGGCGCACGCCTGACCTGCGACTGGATCCCCCCAAACCGTGAAGCAACACCACCAGGGCCTTGGGCGGCGGGGATGAAGCTCCAACCGGTTCAAAAGGCCTGTCGAGATATGCCAGCAACTCACCGGCTTCAGCAGCTCCACTGGGGAGAGCCGGCACAGGAATGCGAATGGGCGTGCCTTGATCGAGCGGGAGATCCACAGGCCGCAAGGTGTCCCTCAGCGTTTGCAGGTCACCACCGATCCATGGCCATCGCTGCCGAAACAAGGAAGCCCCCAGCTGCTCACGCAACCGGGGATTGTCCACCCCGAAAGGGCTCACTTTTTCCCGAGCCCCAGATCCTTGAGTTCCACCAGCAGATCTCCAAGAACCTTCTTTGCATCCCCAAACAGCATCGAGGTGTTAACCAGTTCAAACAGGTCATTCTTGATGCCGGAATAACCAGCACTCATGCCGCGCTTCACCACAAAAACGGTGCGGGCCTCCTGCACATCCAACACGGGCATGCCGTAGAGGGGGGAGTCGGGATCACTCTTGGCTTGTGGGTTGACCACGTCGTTCGCACCCAGAACGAGAACCACGTCCGCCGCTGGAAATTCGGGGTTGATCTGGTCCATCTCCTTGAGCTGCTCATAGGGAACATCCGCCTCAGCGAGCAGCACATTCATATGTCCAGGCATGCGTCCTGCCACGGGGTGAATGGCATAGGCCACATCGATGCCTGCGCTCTCCAACACGCGGGTGACCTCCCGCAGGGTGTGTTGAGCCTGTGCCACCGCCAGGCCATAGCCGGGAACGATGACGACACGCTCAGCAGCTTCGAGGGTGAGGGCACACTCCTCAACACTGCAGCTGGTGATGTTGGTGTACTCGCCGCCACCGCCGCCTGCAACTGAGCTGGCTCCAAGGGCTCCACCGAACAGCACAGACACCAGGGAGCGGTTCATGCCGTTACACATGACTTGGGTGAGGATCAAACCGGCAGCCCCGACCATGGCTCCAGCCACGATCAACAACTGACTTCCAACCACGAAGCCGGCAGCCGCTGCTGCAACACCGGAATAGCTGTTGAGCAGTGAAATCACCACAGGCATGTCTGCCCCTCCAATGGGAAGGGTGACCCCGATGCCCAGCAGGCTGGAGGAGACGATCAGAAGCCAGAGCCCTGTGCCCGAATCGGCGTTGCGAATCATCTCCACAGCGCCAATAAGCGCCGCAACCGCCAGTGCGATGTTGAAGACATGTCGCAGTTTGCTCTGCATCCATGGAGGAGTGGACAGCCACCCCTGCAGCTTGGCCATGGCCACAATCGAGCCGGTGAATGTGATCGAGCCCACGAACACCGAAACGACAATGGACACCAGCGCCACGGGACCAGTGGCATCAAGGGACGCTGGATACAGCGCAGCGGCGAGTGCCACCAGCAAGGAAGACATGCCACCGCAACCGTTGAACAAAGCAACGGTTTCCGGCATCGAAGTCATCGGCACCCGCTGGGCCATGACCGCACCCAGCACACCACCGACGGCGGTGCCACCGATGATCCACGTCCAAGCCTGGGCATTGAACGAAGGTTCGCCGGCATAGCTGATCAGCAGACCAAGAACAGCCAAAGCCATGGCGATGGCAGCGACTTGGTTGGCACCACGCGCCGAACGCACCTTGGAAAGACCTTTGATACCAAGGGCCAGCAGCAGAACAGCAACGAGCTCGATTGAGTACTTAAGAAGGTCAGACATCAGCGGTTCTCCTTGCGGGCGGGCTTGCGGCTGAACATGGCCAGCATTCGATCGGTCACCAGGAAGCCACCGATCACGTTGAACAGGGCGAAGCCGAGAGACACCGAACCGAGCAGCAGCAGAGCGGTGTTATTGCCCGCCTTGATGATGGCGGTGAGAGCTGCAAGAACGGTGATGCCTGAGATGGCATTGGCTCCACTCATCAATGGGGTGTGAAGCGTGGGGGGCACTTTGCCGATCAGCTCAAACCCAAGAAGGCTGCCGAGCAGGAGGACCCAGAGAAATTCAACAAACATCAGTTAGCTGCAGGGGTGAGAACGTCGCCGCGGCGGATCGTGCCGTCCTGGACGATGAGACAGCCGGCAATCAACTCATCATCGAGATCGAGGCTGAGGGAACTGTCCTTGAGAGTGGGTTCAAGCAACGCCACAAGATTCCTGGCATACAGCGCACTGGCGTGATTGGGCACCGTGCAGGGCAGATCATTGCCACCAATGAGCTTCACGCCCTTCCTTTCAACGGTCTGGCCTGAAACGGTGCCGGCGCAGTTGCCACCTTGGGCCACGGCCAGATCGACCACAACCGCACCAGGCCGCATGCGATCCAGCATGTCTTCACTGATCAAGCGCGGAGCCTGACGACCAGGGACCTGGGCGGTGCAGATGGCCACATCTGCTTCGGCCAGCTGGTCGGACAACTGCTGACGCTGCGCGGCCAGAAAAGCATCGGAGGCCTGGTTGGCATACCCACCGGATTCCGCAGGCTTGTCGTCCATTTCAGGGGGATCGATGAACCGTCCGCCGAGAGACTCCACCTGCTCCTTCACAGCAGGTCGAATATCGCTCACATAAACCACGGCACCAAGTCGGCGTGCGGTGGCCACCGCCTGCAGACCGGCCACGCCGGCCCCGAGGATCACCACCCTTGCCGGTTGAACGGTTCCCGCCGCTGTCATCAGCATGGGGAAGTAGCGGTCCAGGGCGGCCGAAGCCAACAGCACGGATTTGTATCCAGCGATGTTGGCCTGCGACGAAAGAGCATCCGCAGACTGGGCTCGACTGATCCGGGGCAGGAGCTCCAAGGCCATGGCCGAAAGGCAGCTGCGCTTGAGATTTGCCGTGAGCCCTCCGTTGTCGTATGGCGCAAGCAGACCAACCACAAGGGCACCCTTGCGAAGACGTCCCAGGCTCACCTCAGACGGACTCTGAACGCATAACAGTGCATCTGCGGCCGACCATGCAGCTCCATCGCCGGGGTCGGCCAGTTCAGCTCCATTGGCTCCATACGAATCATCGAGGTAGCCGGAGGCTGAACCAGCCCCCCGCTCCACGGTCACATTGCAACCGAGGGAGACGAATTTTTTAACCGTGTCGGGCGTCGCTGCGACCCGTGTTTCACCCGGAGCTGTCTCAACCGGTATCAGAAGTCTGGGCAAGGCGTGCACATCCACCGACCCACGAAAGGTTACGGGGTCAACCTCTGAAATATCCGCAGGTTTTCTGAAGAACCAACGGCGCTCCCGGCAAGTCTGGCTAGGGGGAGAACGTATTGATTGTTCCCCATGGGTCTCAGCGCAATCGAATGCCCGGATGGCGTTTGCCACAGTCATCACGGTGGGCATTCCGTGGACCGTCAGCACATGCAGACAACCCTGAATGAACATGGCAGGGACTGGTGCGAGCGTCTGGCGGAGCGGATCTACGAAATCTCCGTCGACAGCTTTTCCCAGAGCGTGATGCCAAGCCTGCATGCCTCGGGCTGGCAGCGCCGTCATCTGGACTGGGAATTCAAGCTGAACGAGCGTGAATCCGAACCCGACCGAACCCTGGTGGACGGAATCATCAACGCCACGGAGAGCTTCCTCCGCAGCAGCGAGGTTCATCGCCTCTTCATCCAGGAGCTTGTGCAGGGAACCTTCGCCGAGGCGGAGGAGGATGACCTGCGGAACCAGGCGGTCAAAACCCTGGTGGAAACTGAAATCGTGGCGATGCTGGCAGAACGGCGACAGGAGCTACTCGATCGCCTTGCCGAACACCTGCTGGAACCCGCAAAAGGAGATTTTCAAGCAGCCCGCAGGGCCTCAGAAGACGCGCTTGAAGATGTGGAGCGCCTTGTGGTGAATCACGCCGAAGCGCTCTGAAGCAACCCTTCAAATGATTGGGAGCAGCTCCTGCTCCACACAACGGGCCTGCCGCCACCGTCCCCAGCGGCGCAGGAGGCGGGTCCGCAGAATCAATGGATCGATGTCGCACTCATCGTTCCAGCAGAGGTCCAACCATCGACGCCAGTAATCGAGCATTTCGGATGATGGAGGGCGCTGGGCCATGGCTGACGCCCGGACGATGCCGGAACTAAGGCTGTTGGCCGGAACCTAAAGATGCCAGTCGGGTTCGGAATGGTTAAAAAGACTCATCTTTCCCACAGCCGCTATCTCGTTATTCAGCTTTGATGTGGAGGATCGGCCTCCGGCCGCGGTGGTCCGACCACGGCAATGGCAGCAGCAACTGATTCAGCTGCTTCGCCGTCGACTTGATGGAGACAACAACGCGAGCCAGGACCTGCTGGTGTTCGCTGGACCCGGTGCCGGCAAGACGCTGGGCGCGCTGCTTGCTTTTCAGGCCATGCAGCGGGAGGGGCGGTTGCAGCGTTTTCTTGTCTTCTGCCACCGCACATCGATCCTTGAGCAATGGCAGAAAGCGGCATCTCGGGTGGGACTGAAGCTGATGTCCTGGCCCGGTTGCGGCGAGGAGGCCTCTCTGGCGGATGGCCTGCTTCTGACTTACCAGAGCGCTGCGCGGCAACCTCAGCACCTTGAAGTCGCTCTGCAGGCATGGCCAGCCCATGGGGTTCTTGCGATCGCCGATGAAGCCCACCATCTGGGTGTGGATCCTGAGGACCCCACCGCGGCGATCTGGGGACAGACCTTCTCGGAGCTGACATCGCCGATGCGTCTCCGACTTGGGCTGACCGGCACGCCCTTTCGGGCTGACAATCTCGGCTTCTGCGCAGCTCGACGCATCCAGACCATTCTGAACGGGGAACGGATCGAGCAGATCCAGCCCGACCTATGCGTTGAGCCTCGAGAGTTGATCGCTGCCGGCGATGTCAGGCCCCTGGAATTCCGATTTCAGGACGGCTGGGTGGAGCACAGCCTGGAAGGGCATCCGGATCGGGACGTATCACCGTTGTCGCAGGAACAACGAGAGAGCTGGCGAGCACGCAACCTCCGACGGGCCATCCGCTTGGCGGACAGCAGCGGCATCGGACAGCAGGTGCTGCTGCAAGCTCAGCAGCGCCTGACCGCTCTCCGTGAAAGCCATCCAAGGGCGGCTGGACTAGTGATCGCCCGTGACATCGACCACGCCAGTGCAATCGCGGCTGTTCTTCGGGAAGACGGCCATCGCGTGGATCTGGTGCACTCTCAGGACACGGAGGCCCCAGAGCGGCTGAGCCGGTTTCAAACCGGTGAGGCGGACTGGCTGGTCAGCATCGACATGTGCGCTGAAGGCTTTGATGCGCCTCGACTGCGTGTTGTGGCCTACCTGACGACCGTGGTGACCCGCAGCCGTTTTGTGCAGGGGATCACCCGAGCAGTGCGGATCACTCCGGACCTCGCCGCAAGCGAACCAATCCCTAGGAAGCCGTCGTATGTCTATGCACCAGCCGATCCATTGCTGATGGAATACGCGCGCTCATGGTCGGTGGCGGAACCCTACGTTCTGCGAACCCGTGAACCACAGAGCGACGCGGTCCCTTCCGTTGGGGGGACCTCAAAGGGGCCAACATTGCCGCTGGAGGCCGTGGACGATGGCGCAGCTGCGGTGATCCGCCTCAAGACGCCACAACTTCCATCCTTTTTGCAGCGTTGACAACATCTTTGAGCAAAGAAAAATGCGAACTTCCATAAATCAAGGTCCACTGCATGACCTTTGATCCATCAGATTGATCCACGACGAGGAGCGAAGCATGGACGCAGCAATGGAACGTCGAGTCACCGTTGCAACCGGTTGGGCATCCACTCGGATCTCCATGCTGGACAAGGATGAGCGCTACGAAGACAGTTACGCAATCGCGCAGGAGTTCCGAGAGTGGATTACCTGCATCGGGGAAGACGACACCATGCTTGAGGCCAATGTTTTGGCCGTTCCCCGCAATCCGAGCAAAGGTCGACGCGAACGCGATTCAACGAGCAGCGATAACCCAATCGAAATCTAAAGAATTCATAAAGCACTCTCGATTGCTAGATCAGATACTCATCTATTTTTCAGCCAAATCCCTCTCCGGCTCAGCGGCCTGCGCCTCTAGACTCAACTCATAGTCACTCCGTATAAGAGATGTCCGCTGACCGCTCCGGGCAAGTTGAGAATGTTGTGATCGTTGGCTCAGGACCAGCCGGATACACCGCAGCCATTTACGCCGCACGGGCGAATCTCCAACCTCTCCTGATCACTGGATTTCAGAGAGGTGGCATCCCTGGTGGCCAACTGATGACCACTACTCACGTGGAGAACTTCCCGGGGTTTCCTGATGGAATCCTGGGCCCGGATCTGATGGACCTGATGAAGGCGCAGGCGGTGAGATGGGGCACGCACCTTCTCGAGGCCGATGCCGATTCCATCGATCTCAGCCAGCGCCCCTTTCAAATCGAAGCTGACGGTCAGACCATCCTCAGCCATGCGGTTGTGATTGCCACAGGAGCCAGCGCCAACCGTTTGGGCCTGCCTTCCGAAGAAAAGTACTGGAGCAGCGGCATCAGCGCCTGCGCAATCTGCGACGGTGCCACGCCGCAATTCCGTAACGCTGAGCTGGCCGTCGTGGGTGGAGGTGATTCCGCATGCGAAGAGGCTGTTTATCTCACCAAATACGGCAGTCATGTGCATCTGATCGTGCGCTCTGAACAGCTGCGTGCCAGTGCTGCCATGGCTGATCGGGTGCTGGCAAACCCTGCGATCACCGTGCACTGGAACAGTGCGGTGGAAGACGTATCCGGCAACGACTGGATGGAACACCTCACCCTGAGAGATCGGACCAGCGGCGAAACCCGAACCCTTGAGGCCAGAGGATTGTTTTACGCCATCGGTCACACTCCCAATACGGATCTGCTCAGCGGCCAGATCGAACTGGATTCCAAGGGTTACCTCGTCACTGCTCCAGGACGTCCGGAAACCTCGTTGGATGGGGTCTTCTCCGCTGGAGACGTCGCCGATGCGGAATGGCGGCAAGGCATCACAGCCGCAGGCAGCGGCTGCCAAGCCGCCCTGGCAGCGGAACGCTGGCTGAGCCATCACAATCTGGCCACGCTTGTGAAGCGAGAAGCGGTTGAACCTGCTCAGGCGGAGCGTCCGGTGAACGTTGAGGTCACCACCGAATCAACCTTTGACCCCCAGGGTCTGTGGCAAAAGGGCAGCTATGCACTCCGAAAGCTCTATCACGACAGCGACAAACCATTGATGGTGATTTACACCTCACCAACCTGTGGGCCCTGCCACGTGCTGAAACCACAACTGCAACGGGTCATCAACGAATTGGACGGCAACGCCCAGGCCGTGGTGATCGATATCGATGCCGATCAACAGATCGCTGAGCAGGCGGGCGTCAGCGGGACCCCGACCGTGCAGTTATTCCATCGCAAGTCGATGGTGAAACAGTGGCGCGGCGTTAAACCGCGCAGCGAATTCAAAAGTGCGATTGAAGCGCTTCCCGCCTAACGGCGGCGGGGACCTCCCGGGCGGTTGCCACCTGGTCGGCCGCCAGGGGCACCCGCGTTGCGCTCGCGATACGTGATCCTTCCCCGGGTGAGGTCATAGGGACTGATCTCAACCAGAACTTTGTCCCCGGCCAGCAACTTGATCCGGAACTTCGTCAGCTTGCCGGCAGCACGGCAGAGACATTGGTGACCAGCCGGCTGCTCGAGGGTGACCAGATAGAACCCATTGCCCTGTTCCTTCTCGATCACGCCCGAGGTTTCGATCATGCGCCGGCTTCAGCTCGATAGAGACGCAGCTTAAAAGGGCATCGCCCCTAAAGCCCTCAGCAAAGACCTCACAGCACCTAGGCTCCTCGCCTTGAAACGATGCAATCCGTGATCCTCCCCCCCCTCACCATGGACCTCGGGCTGCTGCTGATCTCGATCGGCGTTGTCAATCTGTGGAGGGCCCGCGAAAACGCCGGTTGACCACCCTTTTGCTCCATAAGCCCTACGGGGTCCTCAGCCAGTTCACCCCGGAACCAGGCAGTCGATGGGGATGTCTGGCTGACTTGGTAAGGGTTCCAGAGGTTTATGCAGCAGGCCGGCTTGATGCAGACAGTGAGGGGCTGCTGCTCCTCACAAATCAAGGGCGCCTCCAGCAACGACTCACAAACCCACGCTTCGGCCATTGGCGCAGCTACTGGATTCAGGTTGAAGGCTCCGTAACCCAGGATCAGCTGGAATCCCTACGCACTGGTGTAATCGTTCAAGGGAAAACCACGCGACCAGCAAAAGCCCGGAGCCTTACATGGACCAATACTCCGCCGCTTCCAGAACGGGATCCACCCATCCGATATCGAGCCAACATTCCCACCAGCTGGCTTGAACTACAGCTCTGCGAAGGCCGTAACCGTCAGGCACGGCGAATGACCGCAGCCGTTGGCTTGCCCACTCTGCGGCTCATGCGCCGCAGCATTGATCTGATGGATGGACAACCACCCCTGGATCTCGATGGACTTGCCCCAGGAAAATGGCGCGAGGTCAATGCTGCGGAACAGAAGCGGCTGCTTGGCTTGATCAACAGCAGGCGCAGGCAGCCTGGGGAAGCTCGCCGACGAGGGTGACCGCCCGGAATTCAATTCCCTCAACCACACGCCAAGGGGTTTCACTGCGGTCGGCAAAACGCACCTGCTCAAAGCCGAGGGCCTGGAAATCGGCAATGAACGCTTCCTCTTGCCAGGCACCACTGATGCAGCCACTCCAAAGTTCAGGGTCCTGTTGGAGGGCCAGCGGTACGGAACGATCGCAGACGATGTCGCTGATCGCCACCCGGCCGCCAGGAGCCAGAACCCGACGAATATTGCTGAGAAGACGCTGACGGGACGCCGGGTTCACCAGATTCAGCACACAGTTGCTCAAGACCACATCAACGCTGGCGTCAGCCACCAGTGGAGATGCTTCTGCCGTCTGCTGATCCAACGCTTCGATGGCGCCCTCGATAAAAGCAACATTGGCGAAACCGATGGCATCAGCCACCTCTTCCGCAGCGCCGCGGGAGAGAGCCAGCATCTCGGCGTTGCGATCGACGCCAACAACGCGACCCTCCGCCCCCACCACCTGGGCACAGATGAAAGCGTTCTTGCCGCTGCCGCTGCCCAGATCAAGAACACGATCTCCGGATCGAACCCAACGGGTTGGGTCCCCACATCCATAGTCGCGCTCAACGACGGCATCGGGGATCACCGCAAGCAGTGCGGGATCGAACCCCACCGGCGTGCAAAGACAGGCTTCCTGATGCTGAGCAGCTGCTCCATAGCGGTCTTCAACCGCCTGGGTTTGATCGAAGGACGATGGGGTGGTGCAGCATGAATCCGGCATCAACCAATGGCCTCCTGAAGCTCACGAACAACGTTCCACTGGCCGTACCAGTAATTGGCCTCGGCCCTTCGGGAGGAATCATCGAGCCCATCGATGGCATCCGGACCCAACGATTTCCAGAGCTCATTTCCGCAGGCTCGATTAAGCCCCTGCTCCGCTTCATCCGAGAGGAGTTGCAGCCGGCGCTGCAGGTTTTTCAGCTGAGCAACCGCCATACAGAGAACAAAAACAACTTAATAGTACAAACAAACCAGTCAGATTGGTCGATCAGAACGGCAACTTCTTCTTGGCGTCCTTATCGAGATCAGCTTCCATCTCACGCAGTCGTTTGAGAATCGAGTCGTAATACTCGCGAAGATAACTTTCCATCCCCGTTGTTTCGGATGGATCGAGGCCAAACGCGGCGTAAGTCGACTCCATCGGTGAATCCAGAGACTGGCCACTACCGGTGACTTCTGCAAATGCCAGACGCTCCGCAATATTCACCGTAGGTTCAAAAAAGGAGGTAATGGCTTGCAGCGCCAAGATCGGAGCAGGTCCCATGCGGAAAACACGGGCCGACTTATCCGTGCATCTCTCACAGAACTGCACGACTTCTCCACTGTTCCAAGCCTTCGGGCCAACCACAGGAAAGCTGTTTCGGATCGTCTCCGGACGATTGAGAGCCGCCACAGCAAATCGAGCAACGTCCTGGGTGTTCATGTAAGCAATTGATGTCGGCGAACCACTCACCCAGACTGTCTGACTCTCGAGTACAGGGATTGCAAATTGACTGATCACGCCCTGCATGAAGGCAGCAACCTGCAGGATTGTGTAGTCGAGCTCTGAAGACTCAAGAAGGTTTTCTGTGCAGGCCTTGATATCCATCAAGGGAACGGAGCGGTGACGATGCGCCCCCAACAATGAGAGAAATACGAAGCGTTTGACCTCGGCCCGCTCACAGGCACGCAAGAGGTTGACCTTTCCATCCCAGTCGGTGATGTAGATGCTCTTGGGGTCGTCCGGTCGACTCGTTGCAGCATCAATGACCGCATCAACCCCATCGAGGGCGTAGTCGAGACTGTCCGGATTGAGAAGGTTGCCTCTTGTTAACTCGCAACCCCACTCCTGCAGAAATGCAGCTTTGCGTGGGGTCCGAACCATGCAACGAACCTGGTGGCCTTCATCCAGGGCATGGCGGGCGATCTGTCGACCGAGGGTGCCCGTGCCACCTACCACCAGAACCTGCATGGGGCCCATCTGAACAAGTCAGGGAGCTTAGATGGCCCGTGCCGAGAGTTGAGAGTCAGTCACCCTGAAGCTTGAGCAGCAGGGCCCCACCCGCGAGACCGATGGGAATAAGCACCCAGAAGATGGCGGCTGTTCCAAAGATCTCCGAAGCCATGACGATGTCGCGCTACTGGAGCTATTAAATCCTGTCTCGTGAGAGTGCGCTGCAGGTCTGTAACAGGTCGGGAAGATCAGCGTCGGTGCGGATCTGACCCCCCATCAAGCCACTGGCAGATGCTTGATGACCCTTCTGGCGCAGGGCCTGCACAAGGTCGTTGATGGGTGGCGGACCACTGCTTCCAACACGCTTGGCGAGCTCTGCCGTAGGCCACACCGTGGGTGGAATGCCGTGATCCGCGACAAGACGAAGCAGCAAACGGCGACTGGAAGTCGCGATCGCATCCGACTGCACAAGCCAAGGATCCGCCAGAAGTGCCATCAGGGTGGCCTGATCCTGAAGTGGACCAATCCACAACGGACCACTAACACTCCAGCGTCCCTCCCCTTCAGAGCAGTAACAGGGAGGCCAGCCGCTGAGCTTCAACAGTGGTTGAAAGTCTTGCGCTCCGCAGCATTCACAGCGAGCCACCAGGCCTAGGCACTGCTCCTCCAGGGGCTGCAGTTGGCGGTGGAATCTCACCGCCAACCTGAACGTGCGTCCTTCACTGAAGCTCAGAAGAGGCTGAATGCCGCGTCCCAAGAGCCATGCCTGGCGCGCCAGTAGCCCCAGCTGCTGCCTCAGGGCTATCTCCCAGCTGGCCGGATGAACACGAGCTGCTGAACCCAGATTGCGAATCGCTGCTCGACGGTCATGGCCGGTGGGCGAACGGCCATCTGTGCTTGCCAGCAGCAGGATTCCCCCAAAGCGAAGCACCTGCAGCACCGGCTGCAGCAACGCCCCGGGAGCACCGAAGGCATCAACATCAATCAGATCAAAGAAATCCCCACCGAGGTAAGCCCTGGCCAGCAACTGATCTGCCGGAGATGTGCTGACCTCAGCCGAAAGGGCTGCCGCCTCCAGGTTCGCTTCCAGGAAGGCCCGTCGATCGGCATCTGCATCATTGACATGCAGTTGCACCGGAACACAGTCCGGCGCCTTGGATTCAAGCCCCCAGCGCACGGCCCGGATGCCGCACCCGGCCATGAGATCAAGCCATCGCAGCGGCCCAGAGGCCTGGCTTCGCTGAAGCCGCGCAAGCAGAACCGAAAGATCCCTGGCGGGACGGGATTCCGGTCGAAAGAATCCTGACCCGAGCTTGAGAACAGCGGCTCCTTCGCGATAGTGGGAGTCCAGAGAACTCAGGTCTGTGGTCGCTGCTGTAGACCAGACTGCCGATTGGGGTGTCCAGCAAATCTGGAGTTGGAGAGGGTACCGCTGCCATTGGCGCGTGACTGGCCCAGCAGGAGCGCCTCCACTACTGCTGCTGCATGGTTTCGGAGCGTCCAGCAGCCACTGGCGCCGCACGGCACCTCGCCTTGCCGAACGTGGTTGGAGGGTTTACAGCCTTGACCTGCTCGGTTTCGGGGCCTCGGAGCAGCCCGCTCGTCCCCTCAGCAACGGGCTCTGGGGATATCAGGTGTGTGCATTCCTCAGGCAAGTGGTTCAGCAGCCCGCGGTGCTGATCGGCAACTCGCTTGGAGGGCTGACGGCTCTGACGGCAGCCGTTCTGCAACCGAAGTGGGTGGATGCGGTGGTGGCAGCACCCCTACCGGACCCAGCACTGCTGAACCCCGTACCCAGAACAATGGCGCGATGGAAGCGACGGTGGATGCGACGCCTGTTGCGGATCATCCTGCGTCTGCTGCCACTTGAGCTGCTCGTTCCGCTGATCAGCCGGACGTCACTGCTGAAGATGGGATTGCAGGGGGCGTACTTCAACAGCGTTGCAGGGGATCGGGACCTGCTCAACTTGATCGCCCGCCCGGCACAACGTCCAACCGCAGCACGGGCGTTGCGGGGAATGTGCTTCGGCATGGCCCTGCGTGCTCAGGCCAGCACCGCTCCCGCCTTACTGGTTGCTCTGCAACGGCCGTTGCTGTTGATCTGGGGTCGCGAGGACCGCTTCGTGCCGCTCAGCATCGGTGAGTCCATCCATCATCAGCACCCCCACATCGACCTTGTGGCACTGGAAGGCTGCGGCCATTGCCCCCACGACGAAGTGCCGGAACGCTTTATTGACGTGCTATTGCCCTGGCTGGACCGTAACTTGGGTGACATCAGACCGGCAGGGGACAACCAGCGGCGATGAAACACACCCTTTCGGTGGTTGTGGAAGATGAATCCGGCGCTCTGAGCCGGATCGCAGGCCTGTTCGCTCGACGCGGCTTCAACATCGACAGCCTTGCCGTGGGTCCGGCTGAGGCGGAGGGACAATCGCGCCTGACCATGGTGGTGGAGGGTGACGACCAGACCCTTCAGCAGATGAGCAAGCAGCTCGACAAGCTGGTGAACGTGCTGCAGGTTCTCGATCTCACCAAGCGACCAGCCGTGGAACGGGAGCTGATGCTGCTGAAGGTTTCAGCTCCGGCTGAGTGCCGCAGCGCTGTGTTCGAGCTGGTTCAGGTGTTCCGCGCCAAAGTTGTGGATGTGGCCGACGAGGCCCTCACCCTTGAGGTGGTTGGCGACCCAGGCAAACTTGTAGCTCTGGAACGCCTGATGGCCCCGTTCGGCATCCTTGAGATTGCACGCACCGGCAAGGTGGCCCTTGAACGGGCCTCCGGCGTGAACACCGAGCTGCTCAAGGTCTCACCGAGCGAAAGTCGAATACCAGCCTGACTTCACTGACTCAAGCTGGCACTGTTGATTCGGTCTCCGCGCTCGATTTGGTCGACAACATCGAGGCCCTCAATCACGCGACCGAAAACGGCATAGCGACCATCTAGTTCCGGCAGAGGTCGTAGGGCCACGTAGAACTGCGCACTGGCGGAATCCGGAGCCTGGGAACGAGCCATAGCAACTGAGCCACGTTCATGGTTCAGCACCAAACGCTCCAGCTCAGCGGGATTGGAGCTTGCGCGGCTGTAACGCGGTGTGTCTTCCCCCTGGAAAAGAACCTCCAGCGGTATCAGGCGAGCCTGGCCGGAGGAAGGATCCACAAAACTGCCAGTGCCGAGTTTGGTCAATGGCACCGATCGATCACTCGACTGCGGGTCTCCCCCCTGAACCACGAAAGGGACAGGCTCCTTCACCACTCGGTGAAACATCGTTCCGTCGTAGACGCCACGGTTGACCAGATCAACGAAATTTCCGGCGGTGAGTGGCGCAGCATCCCCATCAACCTCAATCGTGATGTCACCCCGACTGGTGGTCATCTGAACGATCGCTTTGCCCTGAAGACAGGCCGCCTGAGCATCAGCACAACCTCTGGACACTTCCGCCCGAGGGGAAGCACTGCAGCTGATCAGGAGAGGAATCAGCAGAAGAGACCAAAGAAAGGAACGCCGCATTGGAATCAAAGACCTTCGAGATTGACGCCCAGGAATCGGGCCAGCTCGGCTCCATCCTGCTCCAGCTGTGCCAGAGGTAGAGGTTCACCCACGCGAGTCAGAGGCATATCGCGACGACCCTGAATACGGAGAGCGACACGACGACGTGAATTGAAACCATCGCGAACCTCAACTTTCACGGCCTTCACGTCTTTGAGTGGAATCTCGACGTTCACCGGTTTGCGGAAACCGCGACGGCTGATGGTGACCATGCCGGCTTCCTTATCGAAACGATTGCTGCCACCACCAACATTCACCGCAATCACGTACCAGAGGTAGCTGGCCAGAAGAGCCGCAGCGATGCTGTAAAGCCCCATCACCAACCCCTGAGGGATAAAGATCAGAGCGGAAGGATGACCTAGGGGGAGAAGATCACGCCCCAGGTAGCTGGACAGAGACGCGAGCAGAAATCCAATGCCGCCGATGCTGACAGCAGCTGCGACAAGAAAGTTAGACAAGCGGCGGGAGCCGAGCACTGGCTGCTCAAGCACGTCTGCGGTCATGGCCGACCCAAAGGGGGTGCCCATTGTGAATGCAGATGCCGTCCCCTGGGGGAAGAGGAAGAAATCCCTAAGAACTGATGCGATACGAGGGATTTCAGGTCCAGCAAACATTCCCCAACAGACCCTTTTTGATTGTTAAGGTCGCGGACGTATCCCACAGCCCTGCGGCTAACCGCACCGTTCACCTCTCATGACGATCGCTGTAGGACGCGCGCCTCAGCGGGGATGGTTTGACGTCCTCGATGACTGGCTCAAGCGCGACCGCTTCGTATTTGTCGGCTGGTCCGGCATTCTTCTCTTTCCAACGGCCTACATGGCCATCGGTGGCTGGCTCACAGGCACCACCTTCGCAACCTCCTGGTACACCCACGGCATTGCCTCCTCGTACCTGGAAGGCTGCAACTTCCTCACCGCAGCTGTTTCAACCCCCGCTGATGCGATGGGTCACAGCCTGCTGTTGCTCTGGGGCCCTGAAGCCCAGGGTGATTTCGTTCGCTGGATTCAGCTCGGCGGCCTCTGGGCCTTCGTGGCTCTCCACGGTGCCTTCGCTCTGATCGGCTTCATGCTGCGTCAGTTCGAAATTGCACGTCTGGTCGGCATTCGTCCTTACAACGCCATCGCCTTCTCAGGCCCGATCGCGGTGTTTGTCAGTGTCTTCCTGATGTATCCCCTCGGCCAGAGCAGCTGGTTCTTCGCGCCATCCTTCGGTGTGGCAGCGATCTTCCGCTTCCTCCTCTTCCTGCAGGGCTTCCACAACTGGACCCTGAATCCCTTCCACATGATGGGCGTGGCCGGCATCCTCGGCGGCGCACTGCTTTGCGCCATTCACGGTGCAACGGTGGAAAACACCCTGTTTGAGGATGGTGAGCAGGCCAACACCTTCAAGGCGTTCGAGCCCACCCAGGAAGAAGAGACCTATTCCATGGTCACTGCCAACCGCTTCTGGAGTCAGATCTTCGGTATCGCCTTCTCCAACAAGCGCTGGCTGCACTTCTTCATGTTGTTCGTGCCCGTGATGGGTCTTTGGACCAGCTCCATCGGCATCATCGGCCTGGCCCTCAACCTGCGCGCCTATGACTTCGTGTCACAGGAAATCCGCGCTGCAGAAGATCCCGAATTCGAGACCTTCTACACAAAGAACATCCTTCTGAATGAAGGTCTGCGTGCCTGGATGGCACCGGCTGACCAGCCGCACGAAAACTTCGTCTTCCCTGAAGAGGTTCTGCCCCGTGGTAACGCTCTCTAATCCCGGTCTTGGCGCCACTGGCGGTAAAGACCTTCAGTCCACCGGCTTTGCCTGGTGGTCAGGTAACGCTCGTCTGATCAATCTTTCAGGCCGTCTGCTCGGTGCTCACGTGGCACATGCAGGTCTGATGGTTTTCTGGGCCGGCGCAATGATGCTGTTCGAGGTGAGTCACTTCACCTTCGACAAGCCCATGTATGAGCAGGGCTTCATCTGCATGCCCCACGTCGCCACCCTTGGCTATGGCGTGGGCCCAGGCGGTGAGGTCACTGATCTCTTCCCCTTCTTCGTGGTCGGTGTTCTGCACCTGATCAGTTCAGCCGTTCTCGGCCTGGGCGGTCTGTACCACGCCCTTCGCGGTCCGGAGATTCTGGAGAATTACTCCTCCTTCTTCTCCCAGGACTGGCGTGACAAGAACCAGATGACCAACATCATTGGTTATCACCTGATTCTCCTCGGCGTCGGCTGCCTGCTGCTGGTCTTCAAGGCCATGTTCTTCGGCGGCGTTTACGACACCTGGGCACCCGGTGGCGGTGATGTCCGCTTGATCACCAACCCCACACTCGACCCGGGTGTGATCTTCGGTTATCTGTTCCGCGCCCCCTTCGGTGGCGAGGGCTGGATTATTGGTGTGAACTCCATGGAGGACATCATCGGTGGGCACATCTGGCTGGGGCTGACCCTCATTTTCGGTGGCATCTGGCACGCCATCACCAAGCCCTTCGGCTGGGTACGCCGTGCCTTCATCTGGAACGGTGAGGCCTACCTGAGCTACAGCCTTGGCGCTCTGAGCTTCATGAGCTTCATCGCCTCGGCCTACATCTGGTTCAACAACACCGCCTACCCCTCTGAGTTCTGGGGACCTACCAACGCTGAGTCGTCCCAGGCTCAGAGTTTCACCTTCCTGGTGAGAGACCAGCGCCTCGGTGCCAACATCGGCTCCGCCATGGGCCCCACTGGCCTAGGTAAATACCTGATGCGTTCACCAACCGGTGAAATCATCTTCGGTGGTGAGACCATGCGTTTCTGGGACTTCCGAGGCCCCTGGCTGGAGCCACTCCGTGGCCCCAACGGGCTCAGCCTGGACAAGCTGCAGAATGACATTCAGCCCTGGCAAGTACGCCGTGCGGCTGAATACATGACCCACGCTCCCAACGCATCACTCAATTCCGTTGGCGGCATCATCACCGAACCCAACTCGGTGAACTTCGTGAACCTCCGCCAGTGGATGAGTGCAACGCAGTTTGTACTCGCCTTCTTCTTCCTTGTTGGCCACCTCTGGCACGCCGGTAGAGCCCGTGCGGCTGCAGCTGGTTTCGAGAAAGGAATCGACCGCAAGGCAGAGCCTGTACTGGGCATGCCTGACCTCGACTGATCAATCCGATCACACGATCGTCAAACACCCCCTCCGCAAGGTGGGGGTTTTTTATTGGCAAAGACGGGCGACCCCATTCCGTAGCCTGCAGCCACCGATCCAGCGGCAGTGAACGCAGGAAACAACACCCGGGTGATTCACCACGGGATCAGCTTTGCGGAGGACACCGGCACCGTGATGCCGCCGATCTTCCCCACCAGCACCTTTGCCCACGGCAACCAAGCTGGCTTCGACTACACCCGTTCGGGCAACCCGAATTTCCGCATCCTAGATCGCGTTCTGGCCTCGCTTGAGGGCTGTGAACACGCCACCGTGTTCGCCTCTGGCGTCAGTGCAATCACCGCCGTGGTGTCGCAACTGAAACAGGGGGATCTAGTGCTGTGTGAGGAAAATCTCTACGGCTGCACCGTGCGCCTGTTCGAGCAGGTTTTCGCAAAGTTCGGTCTGCGGACCGAATGGGTGGATTTCACAAAGCCTGAAGCGCTGGCTGCCATTGGCTCTAAGCAACCAGCGATGGTGTGGCTGGAAAGCCCGACCAACCCGCTGCTCAAGGTGATCGACCTTCAAGCGGTCTGCGCTGTGACCCAGCCGCTTGGCATTCCAGTGGTGGTGGACAACACCTTCGCCACAGCCCTTGTGCAACGCCCACTGGAGTTGGGCGCAACCCTGTCACTCACAAGCACCACCAAATACATCAATGGTCATTCCGACGCCCTGGGTGGGGCCGTCTGCACCAATGATTCTGAATGGCACCAGAAAATGGTGTTCTCACAGAAAGCCCTTGGACTGCAGCCATCACCCTTTGATTGCTGGCTGATCACCCGAGGCATCAAGACGCTTCCGTTGAGGCTGAAGCAGCAGATGGCCAATGCCGCAGCTTTAGCCGATCAACTGGCATCGCATTCCAAGGTGAACTGGGTTCGTTATCCCCATCGAACGGATCACCCACAACATGCCGTGGCTCTGCGACAAATGTCAGCTGGCGGCGCGATCGTGACCGTGAGCTTCAACGCAAACCAGGAAGAGACTTACGCCCTCTGCAAGTGTTTGCGATGGTTCACCATGGCCGAAAGCCTGGGTGGAATCGAGAGCCTGATCTGCCACCCGGCCACCATGACCCATGCCGCAGTCTCGGCCGACATGAAAGCGAAGCTGGGGATTGATGATGGTCTGGTGCGCTTGTCCGTGGGTTGCGAAGACCTGGAAGATCTTCAGACCGATCTTCAGCAGGCGTTGAGGTTGCTGGCGTGAGTGCGCGCGATCTGCTGAACGATCCAGCCTGGCAGGGTTCGGATCTCGGCCATCCCTT
The DNA here is from genome assembly GCA_003208975.1 of Synechococcus sp. AG-676-F02. Lineage (GTDB taxonomy): Bacteria > Cyanobacteriota > Cyanobacteriia > PCC-6307 > Cyanobiaceae > Parasynechococcus. Next base: position 42,153 of record QCTY01000001.1, on the reverse strand, counting down.
ACCCGATATGCCCCACGCGGTATCGGTGGCCCTACCTCGCTGGCAGGACGTGATCGCCTACGAGGAGAACGAACCGGAATGCCGCGCAGCACTTCAAACCATCTATCCGCGATTTGGGTTTCATCCTCTGTTGCAACAGGTCACCGCTGCAACCAGCGAAACAGGCAGCACCCTGTGGCCATACCCATCAACGGCAGCTGCTTCTGAAGCACAGACCCATTGCAATCGAAAGGCCCCAGAAGCGCACACACGAATCATCGACGTTGAGGAACTTCCTTGCCTGCAGGCCGATGCCGAGGCCACACCGCATGCCAAGGCGTTCTGGCAGCACACGGGGCTGGGGGCATCCTCACGTGTTGCTGCGATCGCCCTCGGCAGAGAGCAAAGGCCCAGCGCAGAGGCGGGAAACATGGCCCGCCTCACAATCCGTGAACGACTGGCAGCCATTCACCGCATCAGCAGCTCTCGCATCAGCTTGCATCCGGCAGGAATGGCCGCGTTGCACTCAGCGCTGAGTGCAGTGCAGTCCCTGCGGCCAGGCCGCACCACTCTGCAACTGGGGTTTCCCTATGTGGATGTGTTCAAACAACCCAAGGTGGTCTTCCACGGCGGAGACCTGGTAATGAGCGATGCCCTCTCGGAGGTGGAAGCCGCCCTTGACCGACTGGAGCCCGGCGCCGTGATTGTTGAACTGCCGAGCAATCCACTGCTTCGTTGCGTGGATCTTCCAGCCATCGCCGAGCTCACCCGTCCCCGCGGGATTCCGGTCATCGCTGATGACACCATCGGCACCGCTTTCAACCTTGAGGCACTAGATCACATCGATCTGCTGTTCACCTCTCTCACCAAAAGCTTTGCAGGCCGAGGTGATGTGATGGCTGGAAGCCTGCTGGTGAGCCCAAGCTCACCCTGGAGTGATCAGCTGATGGAGGCCCTGAACCCAGCTGCAGAGCTGAGCGATCCCGATGCCATAGCCCTTGAGCACGCCAGTCGGGATGTTGCGAAGCGGGTGCCACAGCTCGACCGCAACTGCCTCGCACTTGCGGATCAACTCCAGCGGCATCCAGCCGTAGACAGGGTTCTGCATCCAAGACATTGCCTCAACTACGAGGCGCTGATGCGATCCGGAGCGGGCTACGGCTGCCTGCTTTCCTTTGTTCTCAAGGAAGGTGAACCAAAAGCGCAGCGGGTTTATGACGCTCTTCGCGTGAGTAAAGGGCCAAGCCTTGGCACCAATTTCACCCTCGTCTGCCCCTACACACAGCTAGCCCACTACAACGAACTGCGCTGGGCTGAACGATGCGGTGTGCCTTCCCATCTGCTCCGGGTGTCAGTGGGATTGGAAAACCCGAGTGAGCTCTGGGAACGCTTTGAATTAGCACTTGATGCCTGATGTTGTTCAGGACGACAACAGTCTTGGAAAAATGTCTTAAGCGGGGCCTCAACAAACGTTGGCCCTGCGTAGGTTGAAGAATCGGTGCCTACTCCACCTGCAATGGCTCGCATTTACGACGACAACAGCCTCGCCATCGGCAACACTCCGCTAGTGAAGCTGAACAGCGTCACCAAGAACTGCAAGGCCACGGTGCTGGCCAAAGTGGAAGGACGCAATCCCGCTTACAGCGTGAAATGCCGGATCGGCGCCAACATGATCTGGGATGCAGAAAAAAGCGGCAAGCTCACCAAAGACAAGGTGATCGTTGAGCCCACATCCGGCAACACGGGCATCGCGCTGGCATTCACAGCGGCCGCAAAGGGCTACAAACTGATCCTGACAATGCCCGAATCGATGTCGATCGAGCGTCGGCGAATGATGGCTGTTCTGGGGGCTGAGCTGGTTCTCACCGAAGCCGCCAAGGGCATGCCTGGTGCCATCGCCAAGGCAAAGGAAATCGCTGAAAGCGAGCCAGCCAAATACTTCATGCCAGGGCAGTTCGAGAATCCAGCCAACCCTGAGATCCACTTCAAGACCACCGGTCCGGAAATCTGGAACGACTGTGATGGAGCCATCGATGTGTTGGTGGCTGGCGTCGGTACCGGCGGCACCATTACCGGCGTTTCGCGTTACATCAAAAACGAAGCTGGCAAGGCGATTGAATCTGTTGCCGTTGAACCAAGCCACAGCCCGGTGATCACCCAGACCCTGAATGGTGAGGCAGTCAAGCCTGGTCCACACAAAATCCAAGGCATCGGCGCCGGCTTCATTCCCAAAAACCTTGACCTGTCTGTTGTCGACAAGGTCGAGCAGGTCACCAACGATGAATCCGTTGAGATGGCCCTGAGACTGGCTAAAGAGGAAGGTCTGCTGGTGGGGATCTCCTGTGGCGCAGCGGCGGTTGCAGCGATTCGGCTGGCTGAACAAGAGGAGTATGCCGGCAAGACAATCGTGGTGGTGCTGCCCGATCTAGCGGAGCGTTATCTCTCCTCGGTGATGTTTGCGGATGTACCGACCGGAATCATTGAACAGCCTGTTACTGCCTGATCAATTCAATACGGTGAGCATGTCACCAATGCTCACCTTTCAAAAAGCCACCTAATCAACAACCGTTCATTAGGCCAAATCTGATATCAACGAAAGTACCGGCTGCAGACTCGTTTGCTGTTCAAGACTCAACAGACAGGAGCTTGCGGTGAAGACGGGGGAATAAGAACGATTTAAACAGCATGGATATAAGAACAGCTCCACATACAACATCAGCCATAAACTCTAAGGAGTCCGGCGAAAGAGCACCAGACACATCCAGGCCAAATGTGTGCTCAAGCATTGTGGGTGCAGTCATGACAAGTGCCATTGAAATAGCACCTTTCGGACTAAACGAAGCAAGGAGCATCTTTTCTTTTGGAGGCACATGACCTCTTCGAAAGAAAAGAGAAACCGAGATCGGCCTTACCAAAACAATACCCACCCACGTGTAAAAGGCCATTGGCAAGTGCATTAAAAATGAACCAGCATTAAGCCCCAGGCCGACAACAAAAAACAGAATCGCCTCCGAAGCAATATTCACAGAATCGAGCGATTCCGACAAGAACGAAATCTCCCCCTCAGTCGATGAATTGCGATAGGCCAACGATGTCACCACACCCATGACAAGAGCACACAAGTACCCTCCTTGACTAGCCACAACAAACGTAATTACATAACCGGTAAATACAAACGCTAAAGCAGCAAGAACAAGCTGCGAATTTGATGTAACCAGAAAGCGAATAACCAGGGTCAACAAAAAGCCAAAAGCAAGGCCCGTAGCAGTTCCAAGCCAAATTCCATAGAAGATCTTCGACAGCAACTCACCACCTTGATAGGATCCAAACGCAGGATTAAGTGCCAACCAAAGAAGAATGGCCAGCTCGGCAATAGCGACCGCAATCGAAGCAGAAATCGCCGTTTCAACCTTAAAGATATCAGACACAATACTTTTAAGATCTTTGATTTTTCCAGAAACAAATGCAAATGCATTCCAATCTTGAACGGCAATAGAAGCAACAATGATCACAGTGATCAATGAAACGATGTTTGGCTTTACGCCATCCAAATACCCCGTCCAAGACCGAAAGATACCTATTCCAAAACGCAAATAGAACAATAAAAACGCCATACTAAATACCGTACCCAAAACAGCCAACTGCACGGAACTCATCAACTGCCCACTTCTTTTCAATAGCGAGCGATCAAAGGAAAGACCACTGAAAAAAAGAAGCACAGTCAATGCAATGGCATGTACCTCCTCCAAGGGAAAACCCTTAAAGCTGAAGCCGGAAACATGAAAAAATAAACCAACAAAAAAAAGAAAAATAGCGCCAGGTATCCCCAGTCGACGACCAATTTTTTCAGTAAAAATTGACAAAATCAAAAGACAAGACAGCGCCAGGAGAGCTGTCTCAAAAGAGAAGTGCAACGGAGCAGCTTGAGCCAAAGACTGTTCGAACACAGCAAACCCTCCATCACCAATCAAAGAATATGCATGCCTACTCATAAGTCAAGATCACTAAAATCCCGAAGCTAAAAATAGCCAAACACCTCTCTCCACTGTCACTTTTTTGACATGAAACCTCGCAAGATCTAGCCCAGGCCTTGCTTACTTAGATTTCAATCTTAATTCCTTTCAAACATGAGATGCAGCGTCTTGGAGAACGGCTTCAGGCGCAATCCACATGGCATCACCGTAGGAGAAAAAGCGATAATCCTGAGCAATTGCTTCGGCATACAAACGCAATAATTTTTCGCGCCCAATCAGAGCACTCACCAATAACAACAACGAGCTTTTGGGCAGGTGAAAATTAGTGAGCAGTCCCTGAACCACGGCAAAACGATATCCAGGCTGAATCACAAGGTTCACGGGGCCGCTGTAGGACTGAAGCAGACCCCCATGAACATGCGCAGCACCCTCGAGAGCTCGCACACTGGTCGTACCCACGGCAATGACCCGTCCTGGGCAGGTCTTAATGGCCTCGACAACAGCAGGCGAAACCTCAATCCACTCGCTGTGAAGTTCCAATTGTGTGAGATCTTCCGTCTCCACAGGGCGGAACGTACCCAATCCCACGTGCAGCGTGATTCGGGCTAGTTGGATCCCTTTTCGCTGTAATCCAGCCAGCAGCTCATCGCTGAAATGCAGCCCGGCCGTCGGTGCCGCCACCGCACCGGGCCGATCGGCAAAACGCGTCTGATATCTCTCAGCATCTGCTGGATCATGCCGATTGATATACGGGGGAAGTGGCACTTCACCGCACTGATCGAGCAGAACCTCAATCGTTTCTGCATCTACACAGTCCGCAGGAAACTGAACAACCCGGCCACCACTGGCGGAATCTTCAGAAACCACCGTCAACCGGATGGAGGTTCCATCAACGGTGAGCTCATCGCCGGGCCGCATCCGCTTGGCTGGTCGAGCCAGACACAGCCATTGCCCTTCACCACGGGGCTCCAGCACCAGCAACTCGGACAACCCACCTCCATCACGCCGCACTTTGAGTCGAGCCTTCAGGACGCGGGTGTCGTTGACCACAAGCAGGTCACCGGCATGAAGTTCCTCCAACAGGTCCCAGACATGCCCATGACGAACCGATTCAAACGGCTCGTCTCGAGCCGGCACCAGCATCAACCGCGCACTGTGGCGGGGTTCAACCGGTGCCTGGGCGATGCGCTCTTTCGGCAGGTCGTAGTCGAAGCTGCTGAGCTGACTGTCCCTGAAGTCGGACACCCGGTCAGAGCGTCAGGCTTTCAGGGCGGGTTTCAATCAGTTCAGCGAGGTCCTTGAGGAACGCAGCACCATCAGCGCCATAGATCACCCTGTGATCAGCGGTGAGGTTGACCTGCATCTGAGGCTTGACCGAAATCGAGCCAGCCTTGTCGGCCACAACCGTGGGGCGAGAGGCTGCTACTGCAAGAATGGCGCCGGTTCCCGGGGGGAGAATCGCATCAAAACGATCAACCCCAAACATGCCCAGGTTGGAAAGGGTGAAGGTACCCGTGCTGTATTCCTCAGGCTGAAGTTGCTTGCTGCGTGAACGTTTCACCAGATCTTTCCACTGGCGCGACAACTCATAAAGATCGATTCGGTCTGCGCCTCTCAGAACCGGCGTAATCAGTCCGCCATCTTCCATCGCGACAGCAACCGCCACATTGACGTCCGCGGGGTAGGCCATTCCCTCAGATGTGGTTGCCGCGTTCACCTGAGGATGTCGGGCAAGCGTGACCGCGACGGCTTTGGCCAGCAGGGCCGTCATCGTGACGCCCTTTGGTTTCACCTGCTTGTAAAAAGCATCCAACTTGTCGGTGGTGATGGTGTAGCCGACGCGGAAGCAAGGCAAAGCCAGGCTTGCCTCCATGTTGCGGTTGACCGCACCCTGAAGCGTGTTGAAAGGCACGGTCTCACCGGGACGGCCAAAGCTGTTGCCGGCAGGAGCTGAGGCTGCACCCCCCGATGCTGGCGCAGGGGCAACAGTGGCAGCAGCGGTTGTTCCTTCAGCAACCCGCGGAACGGAAACGGGTTGTCCACCCGCCTGCTGAACGTCCTCAGCCTGGATGCGGCCATGGGGCCCGCTCCCACGCACCGTGGCCAGGTCAACGCCCAGCTGGGCGGCCAGCTTCTTGGCCCTTGGGCTGGCAATGATGCGGCCATCGTTGATCACCGGCGCCGTGGAACCCGTTGCTGGAGGAGCAGGGGCTGAGGGGGCAGGGGTCGGAGCAGGTTGGGGGGCTGGAGCCAACGGTGCTGTGACAACGGCAGCCGGGGTCGGTTCAGGAGTCGTGGCCGGAGCTGGCGCGGACTGAGCTGGCGAGCTTGGAGCCTTGGCCTGGGCATCAGCGATCTCGGCTTCGGTCTCGACGATCAGGCCGATCGTCTCTCCCACTGGAGCCGTACTGCCTGCCGGCATCAGGACAGCTGCCAGATAGCCGTCCTGAAAAGACTCCACGTCCATATCCGCTTTATCGGACTCCACAACCAGCACGGACTCTCCGCGACCCACCTTGTCGCCGGGCTGCTTCAGCCACTCGACAATCTTGCCCTCCGTCATGGTGGAGCTGAGGGCAGGCATGAAGATGTCGTGGGTCGCCAAAACCGTCTCCGAAGGACCGATTAATTGACTTTACGAGTCGACTGAAGAGTCCTTATCAGCGTCTTCCATCGACTGGACGACACCGTCCTTCACAACGATGGAGACCTGCATCTTCTGCACAAGATTGTCACCCACTTTCAGCTCACAACTGCTCTCCAGCTGACCCTGCTCCACGATCTGGTCCATCTCAAGTTCGCGAACCTGGGCCTGCTGCTGCAACAAGTTGCGCTTCTGCTCTTCCAGCTCGGATCTCTTTCCAGCCACCTGCTGCTGGATGTTGGCCACCTGCTCCTGAACCCTCGGATCCAGCGGATTAGCACTCTGACGACGCACCTGTTCCACCACCTGCTGGCCTTCCTGCTCCAGCTGAGCCAACTGCTGATCAGCCGCAGCGATGCCATTGCTGATTTCACGCTCTGCTTCTTCCTTCCAGGTTGGTGTCACCACGGCGCGCACGGTGATCGGACGCTTGATGGTGAGTGAGGTGACGTCAGCCATAGAAAAACCACAACGTTGAGAAGCGTGTCAGGCGAGGCTCCTGCGGTCAATCGCCGGAGAACCGGCCTTGCAAGCGGCCTTCAACCTCCGTAAAGCCCCTCGATCAACTCCGAATCACGGGCGGTGATCCGATCACGGCGCTGTTTGAGCGTCTGCGTGAGCAGGCCGTTTTCAATGCTGAACGGATCCACCAACACCACACCGGCCAATCGTTCATCGCCACGGGCCCCGGTGCGCTGCTTCAACAACCGATTGCACTCCCGCATCAGCAACCGCAGCAGTGCCGGATCACCGGGGTTTCCGCCAAGGTCTGATCCCACATCAAGGTCTTGCGTCGTTGCCCAGGCGAGAATCGCCTCCGCGCGCGGCACGATCAATGCCCCGAGCTGACGCTGGTCCTGACCCACCAGCATCACCTGCTCAATCAACGGGCTGGCCACGAGAGCTTCCTCCAGAGGCCCAGGTTCGATGTTCTCGCCACTGCTGAGCACGATCGTGTCCTTGGCGCGACCGGTGAGCGCCACCGATCCATCCGGCAACAAAATGCCCAGGTCACCGGTATCAAACCAGCCATCGGAATCCAGCACTTTCTCGGTTGCCTCCGGCTTTCCCAAGTACCCCCCCATCACCTGCGGCCCACGCACCAGAACCAGGCCTCGCTCGCGGTACCCGAGAGCCACTCCCGTGTCAGGGTCAACGATGCGGAATTCGGTGCCCGGCATCGGCAGACCGGAACTGCCGCGAATATTGCGCCACGGTCTGCGGCAGCTAATCACAGGGCTGGTTTCGGTAAGGCCGTAGCCCACCAACAGCTCAATTCCAACGGCTTCGAAAAAGGCATCGATGTGTGGGGCGATGGCACCGCCACCACTGATCGGATAGGCGAGTTGTCCGCCGCTGAGCTGACGACGCAATTTGGGCCAGATCAGAGCTGAAGCCAGTGCATGCAGCGGCCAGCGGATGGCTGCTGCTGCTGCACCCCGCACCCGCGCCAGTGACGACTCGGCATCCAGCATCAAGCCACGGGCCCGGCGCAGAGCCAGGCGTTGAGCCGCACTGTTCTTCAGCGCTGCACGCAGAAGGCGCTGGCGTGAGGGAGGAAACGTCTTGAGCACGTCCTCAAACCCGGCCTGCACCGACTCCCACAACCGCGGCACCGTGGCCATGGCAATCGGCTGAACCCGAGGCAGATCCTTTTTAAGCTGCTTGATCGTTGTGTAGGTCTGCGTGCAGGCGCAGGACAGGAAGTAGTAGCTGGCGCTGCGCTCATAGGCATGCCAGATGGGGAGAACACTGAGCACCGGAGACCCTGGCGCGGGATAGGCCACACAGGCCAGCGAGCGCATCTGATGAAGGAGATTGGCGTGGGTGAGTGGAACTCCCTTTGGCTGACCCGTCGTGCCTGAGGTGTACAGCAGCGTGGCGAGCTGCTGGCGTCCATGGCTCGAGCTGAGGGAAGGCTGACCGACCGCGGATTTCAGAAACGGCTCCCAACCAACAACCGAAGCGTTGAGCGCTGCTCCGGTGTCAAGGCCAGACGCTCCAGCAGGGCAACGTTCTGCACCACCAGAGCTGTGGCCCGGCAATCGTCAAGGATGTAACGCAACTCCTCCACAGGAGCCGATGCACCGCGAACAGCGTCGGCGGCGCCCGCTCGCATCAGGCCCTGATCCGCCACCAGCCAGCGTGGGCTGTTCTCTGCGAACAGAGCCACAACGTCGCCGTTCTCAACACCGGCGCGCCGAAACGCCACCGCAGCAATGGCAATCCTTTCGGCCAGCTCACCAAAACTGAACCGTTCCGGATGCGCCGCATGGGGGGCATCCACAGCAATGGTGCTGCCGTGGTGATCGGCGAGCCAGGGCCAGACAGCATCCACGCTGTCGAGGCTCTGAACGTAGGAATGGCGCTGCAAAGCCTGCTGTTCGCGGGCACAGGGTCTCCAGCTGGCCGTCATCCGGACTGTTTAGTTGTTGTGCTCAGGCCTATCACGCTTCTTCGGACCAGACCAGACCAAATCGTGCAGCGATGGCGTCCCGGAGCAACGGCTGAACCTCCGCTGGAAGCAGCCCCGGCAACCATTCGGCAAGGCATCCCACCGTACGTCCCTTCAACCCGCAGGGGGTGATCTTTGCAAATCCATCCAGATCGCAGGAAACGTTCAGAGCCAGTCCGTGTTGCGTGATCCAGCGCCGACTTCCCACTCCGATCGCCGCCACCTTGCGGTTGTCGAGCCAGAGCCCGGTGAAGCCTGGAAGGCGTTGACCGTGAAGTCCAAGCTGAGCCAAAACATCGATCAACACCTGCTCCAGCTGGCGCAGGTACCAGTGCAGATCCGTCTGATGCCGATGCAGATCAAGCACCAGATAGGCCACCAGCTGTCCGGGGAGATGGTGGGTCACTTCTCCACCACGATCAATGCGATGCAGCGGTGCCGGAGGCCGGGCGGGGTCGAAATGCAGATGCTGGGTGCTGGCCCCGCGGCCGAGCGTGTAACAGGGCGGATGCTGCAGCAACCACACTGCGGCAGGGGCTGTGGCGTCATCCAGCAGTCGTTGCTGCCAACGTCGCTGGGCGATCCAGGCCTGTTCGAACGGCACCAGACCGGATGTCTCAAAAAGAATTGCGGAATCGGGGTGTGCCAAATCGCCAGCCGCACCTAACTTGCCGATAACAACCGGCACAGGAGTGACGCATGAAGTTGCTGATCCATGGTCGCAACCTCGAGATCACGCCGGCGTTGAGGGATTACACCCAAACCAAGCTCGAAAGGGCCACCCATCATTTCGGTGATGCGGTGCGAGAGGCGGATGTCCATCTTTCCGTGGCTCGCAATCCGCGGGTGCCCCAGCAGACCGCTGAGGTGACGGTGTTCGCCAATGGAACGGTGATCCGGGCCCAGGAGCGCAGCGAGAACCTCTACGCAAGCATCGATTTGGCTGCTGGAAAATTGGCGCGACAGTTGCGGCGCTGGAAGGAACGCCACAGCGATCACCACCACAGCCATGGCCACAGCGCCTCAAACACCCCCAGCACCGATGCACTCAGCGACGACAGCCAGGTGGATGGTTCGCTGCTGGATGGCCGTCAGGCTGAACTCCCCGACCCCGGCGTGCGTCGCAAATACTTCGAGATGCCGCCGATGGATCTTGGGGAAGCCCGGCAGCAACTCGATCTGATCGACCATGACTTCTACCTCTTCCGCGACCGGCAAAGCGGCGAACTCCAGGTGATCTATCGCCGCAACCACGGGGGCTATGGCGTGATTCAGGCTCGGGAATGATTCACCGCTGAGGCATGGCTGAACGCCCGAAGGAGCTTCCCGACCTACCGCAACGGCTTGATCAGGCCATCCTCGATCCACTGCTGACGAATGAACAGCTGCTGGAGATGTGCGATGCGGGCCGTCAAAAGGCGGTCCGAGCCATCTGCACAACCCTTCCACAGCTGACGCTGCTGCGAGACCGGCTGGGTCGCAGCGATGACGGTCCTCGACTGATCGCGGTGATCGGATTCCCCTTCGGTGCCGTGCCAGCCGAGCTCAAACATGCCGAGGCCGAGTGGGCAGCTGCCCACGGTGCGCAGGAATTGGATGTGGTCCCCGATTTTCATTCGCTAGCTAACAACGAAGCCAACCGTTTCTCAGAGGAACTAGCAGGCCTCTGCGAGTTGGGGCTGCCGGTGAGGGTGGTGCTCGATATGGCTCGCCTGACGGAAGAGCAGTTGGGCCTGGCCGTGGAAGCATCGATCGACGCCGGTGCCAGCGGCCTTCAAACCAGCAACGGCTTTGGACCCGCTTGTCATCCCGATCAGGTTCAGCAGCTGAAGGCCCTGTGCCGCAACCGCTGCGCCATCAAAGCTGCAGGCGGGATCCACAGCCTGGAGTTGGTAGTGGAGCTCGTTGAGGCAGGAGCCGACCTGATCGGCACCAGTTCCGCTCCGCAATTGGTGCAGGCCCTTCGGCGGCCGGCGGGCTGAATGGCGGAGCGTCGATTGGAGGGACTGGCCCTCAAGGTGGGGCCCCTGGGCGAACACGACAGGCTGCTGAGTTTCCTCAGCGAATCCGAGGGGGTAACGCGGCTGGCGGTTCCGGGCGCCCGCCGGCCGAGGAGCAGCCTGGCCGCTGCAGCCCCGCTCACCCTGTTGCAGCTGCAGGTCGGGGGCCGCAGTGGCCTGCCCCGTGTCCGACAACTGCAGGTGCTGCGCAGCTTCTCCGAACTGGGCCGTCAACTGGAATCCTTATCTGCGGCTCAGGCTCTCTGCGACATCTGCCTGCAAATCGCGGCCCAGGATCCGGTGGAGGGGCTCCTGAGGATGTTGCTGCTGCATCTGGAGCGGCTCGAACAACGCGCGCAGAGTCCAGACCTGGTGCTGGCAAGCACGGTGCAGGCCTGTGTGCACTTGCTCACCCTTGGGGGCTATGGACTGCCACTGCAGACCTGCTGCCTGAGCGGCAAGCCCCTCGATCCACCACTGGGGCAATGGGAGTGGCGTTGCAGCCTGTTGCCTGAAGATGGCTTCGCCATCGGTGCCCAGCCCGGTGCCGCCATGACGATGAACCCTTCAGAACTGGCGCTGCTGCAACGGCTCACCCGCCCCGACATACCGCGACGACGCGATGGTGAGCTCATGGGTCCTCAAAAGGTATGGCTGCGGCTGCTAGCTGTTGCGGAGCGCTGGATCGGCGTGCATCTGAACCGACGCAGTCGCGCCCTGGCGATGCTTCGCGAATCCCTGCTGGCGGGCGCATGAGCCAACATATCTGCGACGCAACGCCCCTTTGAGCGGACCGACCCTTTCCTCACCCGAACCCGCCCTGCCCACAGGGAGCAATCCCGAGGGCAGCAGAGGCCTCCAGGCTGTGCTGCAACTTCGGGACTTCCGCAAGCTCTGGTTAGGCCAGATCTTCTCGCAGCTTGCGGACAAGTTCTACATCGTGCTGATGGTGTTCCTGATCGATCAGCACCTGCTGCTGATGGGAGACGGCAGCGGGGTTCTGGCCGATATGGCCTCCGGATACGGACTGGACATCAGCACCCGCACCAAAGTGATCACACTGTTGGCCACGGGCATCTTCGTGGCCAACACCATTCCCGCCATGGTGCTGGGGACGGTGGCCGGTGTCTGGGCAGATCGCTGGCCGAAACGCCGGGTGATGGTGGCATCCAACGCCCTGCGCGCCCTGATGGTGCTGTTCGCACCCCTTTGCCTGTTACCGGGTCCCACATGGCTGGGGCTCCCCTGGGGCTACTGGGGGCTTGTGGGCATGACCTTGATTGAATCAATCCTCACCCAGTTCTTCGCCCCCGCTGAACAAGCCACCATTCCCCTCGTGGTGCCAAGGCAGCACCTGCTTGCCGCCAACTCGCTTTATCAGGCCACCAGCATGGGAGCGACGATTCTGGGTTTCGCGCTGGGCGAGCCGATTCTCAGAGCGCTGCATCACGGTCTGCTGAGGATCGGCATCGATGGTGGGGAATTTCTCCTCTTACCGGTCTGTTACGGCCTGGCGGCTGTCAGCATCACGCGTCTGAGCCTTGAAGAGGCTCAGAAACCCCGATCCACCACATCGGTGTGGACGGAGATCGGCGAGGGACTTCAGGTGCTGAAACAGGTGCCCTCCGTACGCGGCGCCATGCTGCATCTGGTTCTGCTTTATAGCCTTCTCGCCGCTCTCTACGTGCTGGCGCTACAGCTCGCAGCTCTGATCGAGAGTCTTGGACCCTCGGGTTTTGGAGCACTCCTGGCCATGAGCGGTGTCGGTATGGCCATTGGAGCCGTGGTGATCGCCCAGGCAGGTCACCGCTTCAGCCGCAGGATCCTGAGCGCCACCGGACTGGGCACGATCACCTGGACCCTGGTGCTGCTTAGCCAACTGCGGGGCTCCCTGGTGTTCACCCTCAGCCTCTGCGGAATTCTTGGCGTGGGCGCAGCTCTGGTAGCGATCCCAGCTCAGACCACCATTCAGGAGGAAACACCGGAATCCGAGCGAGGACGAGTGTTCGGACTGCAAAACAACCTGATCAACATTGCGCTCAGCCTGCCCCTGGTGCTGGCGGGAACCCTGGTTAGCAGCATCGGACTGCAGCCGGTGCTCCTGCTGCTGGCGGGTCTGGCCCTAACGGCAGCGCTGATCGAAAGACCGTGGCAGCGCTGCTAGTTTTTGCATTCGCCTGAGGAGGATCCTCAAGCTTGGTTCAAATTGCCTGGCTGGGAAAGAAGTCACCATTTTGCGGGAACGTCTCCTACGGGCTCAGCACCACGGAGGCCCTGCGCAGCAGAGGCCACCAGACGCATTTCATTCATTTCGACAACCCGCGGGATCCGGAAAGCCCTGCCACCTCACTGTTGGCAAACGATCCTGATGTCAGCCTGCCCTACCTGGTGAAATCGCAGGTTTACACGATCCCTTCTCCCAGGGCCCAGAGGGAATTACGGGAATCTCTGGAGCGACTGAAACCAGACATCGTCCATGCCAGCCTCACCCTCTCACCTCTGGATTTCCGTCTGCCGGAACTCTGCCAACAGCTGGGGGTCCCCCTCGTTGCAACGTTCCATCCCCCCTTCGATGCGGGGCTGCGCAACATCACTGCCGGCACCCAGCAACTCACCTATCAGCTGTACGCCCCGGCTCTAGCGAAATACGACCGGGTGATCGTGTTCTCCCAGCTGCAGGCGGATGTGCTTGTGCGCCTTGGGGTTCCGGAACAAAGGCTTGTGGTTATTCCCAACGGGGTTGATATCAATCGCTGGTCCCCTGCCCTCCCCAGCTGTCCCTCCCCCACGCTGCAAAAGGTACGGGAGCGAATTGGCCCAAAACGAATCTTTCTCTATGTGGGCCGCCTGGCCACTGAAAAGAACGTGGAAGCACTGCTTCAGGCCTGGCGGGTTGCAGATCCCTGCGACAGCTGTCTTGTGATCGTGGGAGATGGACCACTGCGCAGCAGCCTGATCAATCAATACGACGATCAATCGGTGATCTGGTGGGGCTACGAGCCCGACCAGGCCACACGCATCGCCCTCATGCAGGTTGCCGAGGTCTTCATTCTTCCCAGCCTCGTGGAGGGACTGTCCCTTGCACTGCTCGAAGCGATGGCCTGTGGAACCGCCTGCGTCGCCACCGATGCCGGAGCCGATGGTGAAGTGCTCAATGACGGAGCAGGGATCGTGCTGAGCACCCAGGGAGTCACCTCACAGCTGCGCACCTTGCTGCCGGTGTTGCTGGAACAACCTGTTCTGACCGCTGAACTGGGCCGCAAAGCCCGCGAACGGGCCTTGGCTCGCTACACGATCGACCGCAACATCGACGCCATCGAAACCCTTTACGACTCGCTGCTGAGCCAATCTCCGGTTCAAGCAGCTTGAACTCTGGATCAGGCCAGCTCTCGGCTGCGCTCAGCAGCGGCAATCACAGCTTCCATCAGTGCTGAACGCAAACCTCCACGCTCCAGAGCCCGAACTCCAGCAATGGTGGTGCCTCCAGGAGAGGTGACCATGTCCTTCAGAGTGGCCGGATGAAGCTGGCGCTGATCCAACAAGGCCGCTGATCCAGCCAGGGTGCGATGGGCCAGACGATGGGCCAGATCACGGGGCAATCCAGCTGCCACAGCACCATCGGCCATCGCTTCCGCCACAAGAGCGACAAACGCCGGACCTGAGGATGTCAGTGCCAAAAAAGCATCGAGCTTCTCTTCAGGCAGCTGCAAAACCTCGCCAACCCCAGCGAAGAGAGCCTGAACCTTTTGGCGTTGAGACGGGGAAATGTTCTCACCCCAAGCCAGGGCCGTCAGCCCCTGACCAACGAGTGCCGGTGTATTCGGCACAGCACGTACCACCCGATGAGATGGGAACAACCGCTGCAACCGAGACAAAGTGACCCCTGCGAGGACCGACACCAGAAGAGGGGAACCCTCGACAGCAGGGAAGGAAGCTGCAGCGAGCTCAACCTGCTGGGGCTTGATGGCCAACAGCTGCAAAGGAGCCTTCAAGACCTCGGCGGATTCAGCCGAGGCAGCGGCATGAATGATGCACCGAGCGAAAAGTCCCTGCTTCAACGCAACTGCTGATTCCGGGCGACCTACGACAGCAAACACCTGATCCGGCTCAACGGAACCGGATGCGAGCAGGGGTTCAATCAGAGCCTGGGCCATGCGACCCAGGCCGATCACACCGATGGAAAGGGACACTCCGGTCGACCTCAGAGGGCTGCAGCGCCCCAAGCAGGCGAGGGAGCTGCCGCGGTATCAGGCTGCTCGGACACATCCATCTCGCGGCTGACCACGGTTGGAGAAGACGCGTCTTCGTGGCTGGTGTTGGTCACCGTGACGCAGCTGGGAGCAAAGAGAAAGATGCTCTCACCCACACGCTCTTGGTGACCATCGATGGCAAAGGTACCCCCGGCAACGAAATCAACGGCCCTTTGAGCCTGATCGGGCTCCATCATCGTGAGATTGAGGATGACCGTTTTGCGCTCACGCAGGGCTTGAATAGCCCGAGGCATCTCATCGAAACTGCGGGGTTCCATCAGATTCACCTCCGCCGCGGCCGAGCTGATGCCAGGCATGCCGATCACATTCGAACCGGGCAGGCTGTCGCCCAGATCGAAGGGGTTGCTGTCACCAATGGTGGCCAAGGCACCACCGTCGGCCTGGGCCGCCCGCTGGTCTTGCTCCACTTGATCGTCGTCGTAGACCAAATCATCCAAATCGCCATCGAGATAATCGTCACCGGCGACGACAGCACGCAGGCGGGAAATGAGCGACACCTTGGAACTCCTCTCAGGCTGAGACATGGCGGGGATCCCGGAGACAGGGAACACCTATGACCTTGAATAACGTTTCAGCCAATCTTCAGCAAGTCAGCCCATGGCCGGAGCTGACACCGGCCGAGCCCCGAACAGCGCTGACCCCACCCGCAACCAGGTGCTTCCTGCCGCAGTGGCCTCGCGCCAATCACCACTCATCCCCATCGAACAATCCGGCAGTGCCAGTCGATCGGCCAGATCGCGGCATTCGCGGAACAACGCCTGCCGATCGATCGCAAGGCAATCGAGAGGAGCCATGGTCATCAACCCGACAACTCGCATGGCTGGAAGAGTGGAAATCCGCGGCCAGACCGATTGCAGGTGATTGGCGTCAAAACCACCTTTGCTCGGATCGGGCCGCAGCTTGACCTGCAGCAGCACGGACGGGGACACCTCTTCCTCGGAAGAGATGCGTGAGACGCGCTCGGCCAGTGCCAGGGAGTCGACTGAATGAATCACGGAGAAGGCCTTCACCACGGAGCGAACCTTGTTGCTCTGCAGGCGTCCAATGAAATGCCAATCAATGTCGAGATCCGCCAGATCCTCTTGTTTAGGGAGAGCTTCCTGCAGCCGACTTTCACCGAAGGCCCGCTGGCCAAGCTGAGCCAGGGCACGAATCGAACTGGATGGATGACCTTTGCTGACAGCAAGAAGCCGGGTTGATGCGGGCAGGTCCTCCCGCAGATGCATCCAGCGATCAGCAAGGGAATTGGTCAAGGCCTAAATGAAGGTCTGGTCAAACAACTGCTTCCAATCCTTGAGATCGGCGGCACCCGAGCGTTGGCAACGTTGCAGATGAACATCGGCATGGTGCCGGGCATCTCCGTAGGGAATCACCTCGAACTGAGCACCCCTGGGCTGCAATGTCACCAGAAAGAACATCCTCTGGGCATACAACGTGGCGTAGACATCTCGCCCTTCACCAGCAGGAGCCACGAGGTAAAGCATCCCAAAGGTGGGGTGATTGAGATAACGCTCTGCAGCCATGAAGGCAATCTCCCTTAAGAAGCACCGTACAGAACGCGCAGCACCACAGTCATCGGCAGCAACAGCGCGGCCAGACCGTTGAGCCAAATCTTGGCTTGTTCCCTGGGTAGTCGCAAGGCTGAAGGATCCAGAACCTGACCACCCCGCGCCACAAGAGCATCAGCACCCTGCTCGGCGCGGAGCAGGATGTTGGCCAACAATCGCTCAGCAACGGCAAGGACGAGACCGAAGGAGGCCTTGAACCCGAGTTGTCGCAAATTGACGGCGTGACCTGCAAGGGATCGCAGAAGATTTTGAAGTTCCTCCTGTGCCAGGGGAAGAAAACGCAAGGCTAGAAGCAGCTGAAACCCGAGCCTTTCCATGGGGAGACCCAGCCAGAGCAGCGGCTTGAGCAGCCAGGAGAGTGCCCACACCAGATCCTCGGGAGGGGTGCTGAGCAGCACCAGATTGACGCTGTGAATCACCGTGAACAGCAGCGTTGAGGTGCGCAGGCCCAACAGCAGAGAGGCCCGATCCACCCGAAGCGGGCCGAAACGCAGCACATCCCAGCTCGGCCCTTCGATTGAGGCACCCGGAAATTCATCAGGAGGGCGCAGGGCCAACGCAGCCGCGGGATCCGTCGCTGGCAGAAACATCGACAGCAAGCCAACGCTGAGAGCCAGCAGGGTGAGAACAGCCAGAGAGCGCCACCAGAGTCGGCGAGGCAGCCCGCTCGCTGCTGTGAGCAACAGCAGAGCCAACACCAGGGACACCCTCCAGACGGGGCCCGCCAGCACTGGGGTCAACAAAAAAAGCAACGACCAGCCGAGCTTCAGACGTGGATCAAGGCGACGCAGCCAGCACTGCGGACCATCCACGTACTGGCCAATGGGGATCTGCCGCAGCCAGTCCATCCCTCAGCCCTGGCGGCTCTGCTGACGGGCCAGATCGCGCTCCGCGTCTCTCTGCTGCTTCCCTCGCCAGTAGAGCTTCAACGGAGTTCCGTCGAAGCCAAGACCCTCTCGAATCTGACGTTCCACATAACGCCTGTAGGTGTCACCAAAAAGTTTGGGATCGTTAACGAACAAAGTGAAGCTGGGCGGCCGACTGGCCACCTGAGTGCCGTAATACAACCGTCCCTGACGTCCACCTCGGGTGGTGGGGGGACTGCGCCAGCTCAGGGCCTCCTTGAGCACCTCATTGACGACAGAGGTGCTGACACGACGACGGTGCTGCTCGACCGCGAGGGCTGCAAGGGCAAAGATGCTCTGCACCCGTTGCCCCGTCAGGGCTGAAGTGAACAGCATCGGAGCCCAGTCCAGGAAGTAGAGCTTGGCCCTCAGCTCCTTCTCCATGGCCGACATGGTGTGGCTGTCTTTCTCCACGGCATCCCATTTGTTCACAACCACCACGCAGGCACGACCGTCCTCTTCAATACGGCCTGCCAGCCGCTGATCCTGTTCGGTGACCCCATCCAGGACATCAATCACCAGAACACAGACGTCGCTTCGATTGATGGCCTTGAAACTGCGGTTGATACCGAAGAACTCGGGCCCGTAATTCACACTCCTGCGGCGACGAATGCCAGCGGTGTCAACCAGCCGCCAAGGGCGGTTCTCACGGACGATGCTCGTGTCGATCGTGTCTCGGGTGGTCCCTCGAATGGGGCTGACGATGGCGCGCTGCTCGCCACAGATGGCATTAAGCAGACTGGATTTACCCACATTGGGGCGACCGATGATCGCCATCTGGATCGGCTCTTCCTCGTCTCCTTCCTCGTCCTTCGGAGGCAGAAAGGTCAATACCTGATCAAGCAGATCACCGGTGCCCACGCCATGGATCGACGAAATCGGGTACGGCTCTCCCAGACCAAGACTCCAGAACTCAGCCGCCATGGCAAGCCCCTGCTCCGGCGACTCACACTTGTTCACCGCCAGCAAGGTGGGACAAGAACGGCTGCGCAGAAAGTCCGCAATCGATTCATCTGCGGCTGTGATCCCCTGCTGACCATCCACGATCACCACAGCTACGCTTGCCTCCTCCAGCGCCAGTGATGCCTGCTCGCGGATCTCCGGAAGGAACTCGCTGTCGTCGTCAAAAACCAGGCCACCGGTATCCACCACCTTGAATTCACGGTCGCCCCAGTAACCGTCCTGATAGGTCCGGTCCCGGGTCACACCGGGCTGGTCATGGACAATCGCCTCACGACTGCGACAGAGGCGGTTCACCAAGGTGGACTTGCCAACGTTGGGGCGTCCGATGATCGCAACGACGGGACGCGCCACAGGGCGAAGCTTCGGTCAATCTTTGACCCTACAGACCCAAGAAACCAAAGACTTTCCTTACGCGACGCATGAGACGCGAATGCGGGTGACAGGTCCGCAGAAGTGAAACCTTCCTGGTGATCGATCTCTCCGATCAGCGCCTGACCATTGACGACGAGAACCAGCAGGTGGTGCGGGTTATTCCGGTCAGCACCGGAATAGCCTCGAACCCAACACCAATTTTCGAGCCCAAAGTGT
This sequence comes from Synechococcus sp. AG-676-F02, assembly GCA_003208975.1. Lineage (GTDB taxonomy): Bacteria > Cyanobacteriota > Cyanobacteriia > PCC-6307 > Cyanobiaceae > Parasynechococcus. Next base: position 22,806 of record QCTY01000001.1, on the reverse strand, counting down.
TGACGAAATAGCGCTCGGTCACCACGCGAGAGCGCCGGCCAGGGCGCGTTGGCTGTTCAACAACACACCAACGGGCACCCCTGTGAGCATCCCGGCCTAAGCGTTCAGGTCACCGGCAGATCACCGGGATGGCCGAAAACCGGATTCGACGGAGCGGGGAGCTCAGGGGCCAGAGGCCCCTGCGTCATCAGTGGCTCACTACGCTCCGCTAGCCAGGCCAGCAACCAGTTCACCGCCGTCGCCCGGCGGGTGCGCCGGGGGTAAAGCTCACCGATTCGATACCCGGAAAAGCCCAGCTGCTGCTTGAGAAGCTGCTTGTGGGGCTTCGCGATCGAGCGGGTCAGGCGAACGGAAGCCGGGCGTTCAGCAATCAACTGGGGGGCTTCAGAAAAAGCCTCAGACCACTCCGCGGGCGTTTCGGGTCCCGCACCCCATACCCCCGCCGAGACCTTGCGGTAGCCCAGCCTCTCCCAGATGCGCTCGCAGACAAAGCGATCACTGCAGCGGTCTTCGAGGATCTGAACCAGCAGATCACGGCTGAGAGGCCAGAGGTCCGTCACATCAATCGGCAGCATGGACCCATGCTTGCCTCCGCAACGATCCAGCTTCCCGGCCGCGGCCGCCCCCGTCAGCTCACCTGTCGCGTGCTCCAGTCCCCGCTTGCGGGGGTCAGCGACAAGATCTTTCGCCGGCTAGTGCGGCGTTGGGCACCCGAGGCGCTGCTCTTCACCGAAATGGTGAATGCAACCAGCCTGGAGATGGGCCACGGCCTCAGCAAGGTGGAGGAACTTTCCGATGAACCTGGACCAATCGGCGTTCAGCTGTTCGATCACAGGCCGGGTTCGATGGCCGACGCAGCCCGTCGAGCAGAGGCCGCTGGGGCTTATCTGATTGACATCAACATGGGTTGTCCCGTGCGCAAAATCGCACGCAAAGGAGGCGGCTCCGGTCTCATTCAGGACCCCGACCTGGCGCGCCGAATCGTTTCAGCAGTGGCGGATGCGGTGCAAATTCCTGTCACGGTGAAGACCCGTCTGGGCTGGTGCGGCAGTGACGCTGATCCAGTCAAATGGTGCCGACAGCTGGAGGATGCCGGCGCGCAGCTGCTCACCCTGCACGGCCGCACCCGTGAGCAACGTTTCAAAGGCAACGCTGACTGGGGCTCGATCGCCGCAGTGAAACAAGCGCTCACCATTCCGCTGATTGCCAACGGTGACATCAAAAACCCCAACGATGCCCTGCGTTGCCTGCAGCAAACCGGTGCAGCGGGCGTGATGGTGGGCCGAGGCACCATGGGGGCTCCATGGCTTGTAGGCCAGATCGATGCAGCCCTGGCCGGCCGAGCGGTGCCTACCACACCGGGCCCTTCGGAGCGGTTGCAACTGGCAAAAGAGCAGCTGCTGGCTCTGGTGGAAGCCCGGGGGGAGCATGGTCTTTTGATCGCCAGGAAACACATGGGCTGGACCTGCGTTGGTTTCCCCGGTGCACCGCAATTACGCCATGCCTTGATGCGAGCCCCGACACCGGCCGAGGCTCTTGACCTGCTGGACCGTCAACTCGATCAGGTCATGGCATGACCTTTGGCCAGGTTTGCCTGATCAGCAAAAGAGAAAAATAAGGACGCTGGCCGGCCGGCAGCAGATCCGCCCTGCAAACCCTTTGATCTCCCCAGCCAACCCGCTCGGCGAAGAGCGTGTGCTTCAGCAGCCCCTGCTGCTCCAGAAGGGGACGAACCCAGCTCCAACGTCGACCAAGCTTGAGCAGTGCCAACACTCGTTCCTGACGAGCCGCATCAGCAAGAGCGGCGATCAGGTCCTCGTGATGGTCTGGACATGGCATCACCAGCAGCTGGTCCTGCTGAAGAGCCAGGGGCCAGGCGCCTGCCGCCGCCGCCGCCGAAATGGCCGTAATGCCGGGAATCACCCGCAGGGGACAACGGGGGTATTGCTGCTGCAAAGCCAGAACCACATAGCTACTGGTCGCGAACAGCGATGCATCCCCTTCACAGAGCAAGACCACGGCATGGCCACATTCCACCTCGGCCGCAAGGGCCGCCGCAGCCTGATGCCATGCCTGGCGGCGGGGTTCGGCGGCCTCCACCATCGGAAACACCAGGGGGAGTCGACGCTGATCAGGACGGATCCATGGTTCTGCGATCGAAGCGGCCATGCTCTCCGCCCCATCACGCACTGCCGGAAATGCGACAACCTGGGCCTGCCTGATGGCATCGACCGCCGCCAGAGTCATCAGTTCCGGATCTCCGGGACCAACACCAACAAGGGTGAGGCCAGCGATGAGAGGGGGGTCAATGATGGACAGCGGAGAGCTCCCTCATGGATCAGGTCGATGAGTCGTTTGAGCATCTTTCCAGACCAGAGCGAAGCGGTCCGGGGGGAGACGCCTCGTCCCCAGCGCATCTGCAACGACCCTGTTTCCATTCAGCGTGAGCTGAGAGCTCGCGGAATCGCTTTTGAGCAGTGGCCGACCCGCCGAAGCCTGACGCGAGGGGCCGATCAAGCTGAAATTCTCAGCATCTATGCCGATGAAATCAACCGAATCCAGATCACCGAGGGCTATGTCACGGTCGATGCAATCCGCATCCACCCGGATCATTCCGAACGGACAGCGCTCCGCAGCAAATTCTTGGAGGAACACATCCATTCCGAAACGAAGTCCGCTTCTTCGTGGAGGGTCAGGGGCTGTTCTGTCTTCATATCAACGAGGAAGTTCTGTTGGTCCTCTGCGAGCGAGGTGATCTGATCCACGTACCAGCAGGCACACCGGAATGGTTCGACATGGGATCCGCACCCTCGTTCTGCGCACTGCGGTTCTTCAATAAGAGCGCAGGCTGGGTTGCACGTTTCACCGGCAATCCCATCGCCGATCGCTATCCGCGACTTGATTGAGAGGCGAGCCTGCACACCAGCGAAGTCAGCGGCAAGCTGGTGCAGCTGTGTCGGTGGAATGCCCCGTTGGCTGATGGTGCTGTTGGCCTGCAGTGCCATCAGCAACGTTCAGGCCCTGGCTGAACCCATGCCGGACGCGGTCAAGCGCAAAGTGGCGCGTATTGAACTGGCTCGCAGCATCCGAGCCTTTGCCGCCGGAACGCTGGCCAACGGGACCTGCCTGATCGACCAAGGTGACCTCAACCGCCAACAGGCGGATGCGGCCATGAACGTTGCGCTGAGGGAACTGGGGATCCATCCCGCCGTGCTTCGCAACCCGCAGGTGCGGAAGGCATCAGAGCTGCTCAAACCCCAGCTCGACATCCATTGCGGACTGAGCGAACTGGACGAGGCAACAGCACGACAACTGATCCAGGACGAGCTTTGATCCGCAACGACTGAGTGGTCGAACTGAGATAAGGGAGCACGTTTTTTCAGCCTTGTTCTGCTCCTCGCAGCTTCAGCGGCACCGACCTCAGCCCAGAACCTTGCATCGCAACCTGCTGCTGCATCACAGCTGGTGCTGAGCCGTACCGACCGCCGACTCCCCTTCACAGGAGATCCGATTTGGAATCTCGAGCTGCAAACCCCAGGATCGGATGGCGTTGACTTCGAGACAGTCACCGGACGAGCCCACAGGCAGAACGCTGATCGGCACCGTGCGGGCACCCGCGCTCCGCTGCCACCTGGCAGATACAGCGTCGGCCCCCATAATCCAGCCGAACTCGGCCCGGTCTGGATCGGACTTGAGCCGCGTTTCCCAACAGTTCGTAGACACCTTGGGATCCACCTCGATCCCAGAGCTAACCGCAATGCAAACAGCGGCACATTGGGCTGCGTGGGTTTGATTCACAGCGAAGAGATACTGAAGCTGGCCAGCCTGATCGAGCAACGTAAGGTCCGGACATTGGTGGTAATGGAGTGATGTTCTCAGGCTGGGGTCTCAGCTGGGGTGGATGGTTGGACAACCGATCCGGCGAATGGTGGCTGATGGGTCAGTTGTTTTTGATTGGCGCACATCTGCTGCCCGCATGGCCGCAGACGTCTTCACTGGGTATCCCAAACTGGCCTTGGCAGCTCAATCTGCTGGGTGCCTTGTTGGGGCTCGCTGGTTTGTGCCTGGCAATCCAGGCCTTTCTCTCCCTTGGATCGAGCCTGTCTCCGCTCCCGGAACCGAAACAAGGCAACCGACTCGTTTGCAGCGGTGCTTACAACCGCTGCAGACATCCCATGTACCAGGCCGTTCTGTTGTGCTCCCTCGGCGTTGTGATTGGGGTGGGCAGCCTGCTGCATCTGCTGCTGTTCCTGCTTCTCGTGCTGGTTCTGGGGGGGAAAGCCCGTCGAGAAGAGCGAATCCTGCTCACACTTCATCCGGATTACAGCGCCTACCGACGCAGCACTGCAGCGATCATCCCGAACCTGCCGTGGCTCGACTGGCACTGAATTCAGGGTCTGATCAGACGTTCATGTTCGAATAACCCTCAGTAACAGCTGTCGGATGCGGCCAGCTTCAAAACGCAGAGGAATCATCCTTGCCGGAGGCAGCGGCACCAGGCTCCATCCGATTACCCAAGCGGTGAGCAAGCAATTGCTGCCCGTTTACGACAAGCCAATGATCTACTACCCGCTGAGCACCTTGATGCTGGCGGGGATCAACGAGGTGCTGATCATCACCACGCCCCACGATCAGGAGGCGTTTGAACGGTTGCTGGGAGACGGCAGCCGCTGGGGAATGAGGATTGAGTATGCGGTGCAACCGAACCCTGATGGCTTGGCCCAGGCTTTTCTGATCGGCGCGGACTTTCTCGGCGGAGCCCCCGCAGCACTAGTGCTGGGGGACAACCTTTTCCACGGCCATGATCTGGTACCGCAACTGGTGAGCAGTGATGGACGGGATGGAGGCGCGACGGTTTTCGCCTATCCGGTCAGCGATCCAGAGCGGTATGGAGTAGCGGAGTTCGATGCAAGCGGCAAGGTTCTCAGCCTGGAGGAAAAACCCAGCGTTCCCAAAAGCCGTTACGCCGTCACCGGTTTGTATTTCTACGACGCATCCGTAGTGGAACGAGCCCGTCAGGTGAAGCCGTCAGCGCGGGGAGAACTTGAGATCACCGACCTCAATCAGATGTACCTGGAAGACGGACTCCTCCAAGTCGAACTGATGGGTCGTGGCATGGCCTGGCTGGACACGGGCACCTGCGACTCGCTCAACGACGCGGCGAGTTATATCCGCACCCTGGAGCACCGGCAGGGCCTCAAGGTTGGTTGTCCCGAGGAAGTGGCCTGGCGGCAGGGGTGGATCAATGCCGAACAACTCGAAAAACTGGCGCAACCGCTGAAGAAAAGCGGCTACGGCACCTATCTCCAGCAGCTGCTGGAAGAGAGCAGCAGCGACCATGCAGCGCTGCAGAGCAGTCTTGAGGTGCCAAGTCATGCAGTTTGATCAGCTGAGGACGGTGCATGGGCAGGTGATCGATGGCCCCCTTCTGATCACTCCGCCTGCTTTCGGGGACGACCGTGGCTGGTTTTACGAGAGCTGGAATCAGCGCAAGTTTGATGATGCTGTGGGAGAGGCCGTGGTGTTCTCCCAGGACAACCACTCCCGGTCGGTTCAGGGTGTTCTGCGCGGGCTGCACTATCAATTGGCGCCGGAGCCCCAGGCCAAGCTTGTGCGGGCCAGCCTTGGCTCAATTTTTGATGTAGTGGTGGACATTCGCCAGAGCTCGCCCACATTCGGCCAGTGGGTGGGGGCAGAACTAACTGCGGACAACAGGTTTCAACTCTGGGTTCCGGAGGGGTTTGCCCATGGATTTCTAACCCTGAGCGACGTCGCAGAAGTGCAGTACAAAGCCCGGGGCTTCTGGAACAAGGACTGCGAGCGGGCGATTGTTTGGAATGATTCTGAGATCGGGATCGCCTGGCCGTTGAAGCGACTGAGAGGAATGGCAGTGAGCCTGTCGGGCAAAGATGCAGCAGCATCTGGGTTCAAGGCAACAACTGCAGCAGGGGATGTGTTCGCATGAAGGTGTTGCTGACAGGTGCTGCTGGCCAGCTGGGACAGGCGCTGATTGCCTCTGCCCCGCAAGGCCTGGAGCTGATGGCCACCAGCCGCAACGGGGGACCTGGCCAGCAAGCCTTGGATTTAGCCAATGCCTCTGCCTGTCGGGCGGCTGTGGAGGAGTATCAGCCCGATTGGGTGCTGAATGCCGGGGCTTACACGGCTGTGGACAAGGCGGAATCGGAGCCCGAGCTGGCGGAGGCTGTGAATGCTGGAGCGCCAGAGGCCTTTTCTGCTGCCCTCATGCAACAGGGTGGTCGGCTGCTCCAGCTGAGCACAGATTTTGTCTTCGACGGTCAACAAGGGAGCCCGTATCGCACCGATCAGCCCCGAGCCCCTCTGAGCATCTACGGCCTTAGCAAAGCCCGAGGCGAGGAGGCCGTGGAGGCAGCGTTTGGGAGTGAAGGGGATGGGATCATCCTCCGCACCAGCTGGGTGATCGGGCCGGTGGGCCGCAATTTTGCCCTCACGATGCTGAGGTTGCACCGCGAAAAAAATGCACTTGGCGTGGTTGCTGATCAGGTGGGATGTCCAAGCAGCACGCTGAATTTGGCCGCCGCCTGCTGGCAAACGATTCAACGCAACAGCGAGGGCATCAAGCTTCCATCGGTGCTGCACTGGAGTGATGCCGGAGCCGCCAGTTGGTATGACGTGGCGGTCGCGGTGGGGCAATTGGGCGTTGAGCTGGGATTGATCGAACATCCAGCCGCAGTGAATCCGATCACCACGGCGGACTACCCCACCCCCGCAACACGGCCTGGCTATTCCCTGCTGGATTGCAGCCAGACCCGCCAAGTACTTGAGCGGAATGGCCAGCACTGGCGCTCGGCCCTACGAAATGTGCTGACAAGCATCCAGGACTGAATTCGATAGCCGCAATGCCCTTCCAAACGTCCCAGCCATGACCGCTTCCCTGCCAAACGCCGCTGACTTGGTCGGATCACGCCGACGCATTCTTGTAACAGGCGGGGCGGGCTTCATCGGGGGAGCGGTGGTGCGTCGATTACTGCGGGAAAGCGACGTCATCGTGTTCAACCTCGACAAGATGGGCTACGCCAGCGACCTCACATCGATTGAGGAGGAGCTGACCACCCTTGGATCCGATCAAGCCGATCGGCACCAACTGCTGAAGGTTGACCTGGCCAATGCCGATGCAGTTCGCGACGCCGTTCAAATGGCGGATCCAGATCTGGTGATGCATCTGGCAGCGGAGAGCCATGTCGATCGATCGATCGCTGGCCCTGGCGTGTTCATTGAAAGCAATGTGACCGGCACCTACAACCTTCTGCAGGCTGTGCGGGCTCACCACGAAGGTCTCAGCGGCGAACGCCAAACCCAGTTTCGACTCCATCACATCAGCACGGATGAAGTCTTCGGGTCATTGGGAGCGGAAGGGCGCTTCTGCGAGACCACTCCCTACGACCCCCGCAGTCCCTATTCATCGAGCAAGGCGGCCAGTGATCATCTAGTGAGCGCGTGGCATCACACTTTCGACCTGCCTGTGATTTTAACCAACTGCTCCAACAACTACGGTCCCTGGCAATTTCCGGAAAAACTGATTCCGGTGGTCACTCTCAAAGCAGCAGCGGGAGAACCAATTCCTTTGTATGGCGATGGGCTCAACGTGCGCGATTGGTTGTACGTGGAGGATCATGTGGATGCCCTCCTTCTTGCGGCTTGCAGAGGAGAATCCGGCCGTAGCTATTGCGTTGGGGGGCATGGCGAACGAACCAACCGTGAGGTTGTGGAGTGCATCTGCTCTCATCTTGATCACTTCATTCCCGCTCAGGCCCCTCACAAGAACCTGATCCAGATGGTCACAGACCGTCCTGGCCATGACAGGCGCTACGCCATTGATCCAAGCCGGATTGAGACCGAGCTGGGTTGGGCTCCACGGCATGACTTCTCCTCAGCGATTGAAGCCACAGTTCGGTGGTATCTCGAGCACCAAAGCTGGATCAGCAGCAGCTGATGAGTCTGAGTCGCTCTCACCGGAATTCGGTGGCCCAGGACTGGTTGCGCAGCAACATCCGTTATCTGGGCAATGACCGCTTCCACAGCGAGACTTCCGACGCTTGTCTGATCACTCGAAAGGGGCTCCCCCGCGGGACCTACACCCTGCGCCTCTCCGTCGAGAACGACGATCCAGACAATGAAGCCTCCATTTCGATCGAACCCGTCGGCGGAGGCAACACATCAACCAGTGGCTTCCGCATCATCACCGCCAGCCCTGGGGCTTGTCTGACACTGCCACTGCAACTCGCACAGCGCAGCCGTATCCGTATCCATCCCACCAGGAGCCCCGGTGCATTCCAGGCAACCTGGTCGGTACTGCCCAGCGATCCAGTAGCCAGCCTGCAGCTGCTGCGGCAGTGGACGAACTGGACAGCAGAGTCTCCTCCCGTTGGCAAAAGCGACTCCGAGCGCAAGACAGTGGAAATGCGTCAACGTTTCGAACAATTACTCAGCGGTAAACGCCTCAGACCCCAAAGAAAAAGCAGAACAGCATCAACACAATCCGAACGAAATGCCGATCCTGAGTATTCGCATTATCTGGAGTTGATTGAGCCGGAGCTGAAACACTCCAGCGAGCAAATCAAGTCGTGGCTGGCGATGAATCCTGATTCGCCGACCATCAGCATTCTCATCCCCACATACAACACCCAGTCAGATCACCTGCGCGCCTGTCTCGACAGCATCTGTGCTCAGACCTATCCCCACTGGGAACTCTGCATTTGTGATGACTGCTCCAGTCAGAGCCATGTCTGCGAAATCCTTACCGAGTACGCCGAACAGGACGAACGGATCAAACTGAAGTTCCGGCAAGAAAACGGCCACATCTGCCGATCCAGTAATGACGCCTTGGCCCTGGCTACCGGAGAGTTCATCGCTCTCGTAGACCACGACGATGCTCTGGCAGATGACGCGCTGTACTGGGTTGCACGGGAGCTGCAGCTGAGGCCTTACTCCAATCTTGTTTACAGCGATGAGGACAAAATTGACGAATCTGGACGACGATCATCACCTCACTTCAAACCATCGTTCAACATTGATCTCCTGCTGGCTTACAACTTCATCTCCCATCTCGGGGTATATCGCACCGAAACCGTTCGCTCAGTTGGTGGGTTTCGCATCGGTTTGGAGGGGAGCCAGGATCACGACTTAGCTTTGCGCGTGGTCCAACATTCCGGCATCGAGCAGATCGTTCATATTCCGAGGGTCCTGTATCACTGGCGGATGCATGAGGCCTCCACAGCCATCGATCCCGGCAGTAAGGATTACACAACCAAACGTGGTCTTCGGGCTGTCCAGGAGTTCCTGAACCATGAAACAAACAGTGGAGAAGAGTCCGCTGTCGCCACCAGCGTTGGTTCCAATCGGTTTCGCTGCCAATGGCCCTTGCCAGAACAACAACCATCGGTGGAGTTGATCATCCCAACACGAGACAAAGTAGAGATCCTGAAGCTCGCCATTAAATCAATCCTGCAGCTCACCGATTACGACAACTACAGCATCACGATTGTTGACAACCAGAGTATTGAACCAGAAACCCATGAGTTTTTTCGTGAGCTGAAACGGAATCACCCCAACAAAATCCGCATCAGGGCGCACAACAAACCGTTCAATTACTCCGCCATCAACAACCATGCAGCACAAAAGTCCAATGCCGACATCATCGGTTTAATCAACAATGATGTGGAGGCCATTCACTCAGACTGGCTCAAGGAGATGGTCTCCCAATGCATCAGGCCAGGTGTTGGCTGCGTGGGAGCGAAGTTGTTCTACTCCAATGACACCATCCAACACGGTGGAGTCATCATCGGCATCGGCGAGGTGGCCGGCCATGCACACAAGTACTTTCCACGATCAAGCTCCGGCTATGTGGACAGGCTGATACACACCCAACAGATGTCTGCCGTGACAGCAGCATGCTTGCTAGTTGAACGGCGAATCTACGACGAAGTGGGCGGACTGAATGAGAAGGATCTACATATTGCCTTCAACGACGTGGATTTCTGCTTGCGCGTTCATAGCCGGGGGTATCGCAATCTTTTCACCCCTTATGCCTGTTTGTATCACCACGAGTCCATCTCACGCGGAACTGAAGATACGGCCAAAAAGCAGCAGCGTTTCCTCAAAGAAATCACCTTCATGTTGAATCAATATGACGTTTTCAACAAAGGAAAACTTCCAACTGATCTGTTCTACAATCCAAATCTGACCGGAATACATGAGAATTTCACAATCAACAAAGAACTTGAGAACGTCCGAGATGGCTTACGAGAGCAACACAGAAAAACCAGCCAAGCTCACTATTACCTGCGCAACAAATCAAGCCAAAGATGATTGAATCAGCTGATCACGTTCACAGCTCCATACCTGGTTCAACCCATCCAACTGCCCAGGACCGTCGTGTCGATCGACATGCATTAGAGCGTCATAGACAAGCTCCGCAAAATCAAGTAGGTGGTCGAGCTGAGGAACCTGAGAGAGAACCTGCTCTCTGACCTGAAGAGCCTTTTGGCGATGCAAAGAGCCATCAATCATGGCAAGTGGTGACTCATCGTTGATCTCATTAAATGAAGGCCCCCACAAGGAACGGCAACGGGAGAGCACATCCTGCGGAGCACTGAGCAACTCCGGGAAGGCGACTACACGTCGCGGGAGATGCCTCGTCTGACGCTCGGAATCCAACACCGATGCAATCCAGAGACAGAGGGCATCCAACGGACTGATCGGATGGATTGCAGTCAGAGAGGAAATGACTTCAATGGGAGAGCGCAACATCAGTAGGTAATCCACCACCACATCCGCTCCAAACCAGGCCGAACACAGTGGTGACAGCATGAGACAGAGCCGAGGATCCTTAAGAACGATGTGTTGATCACTGTCGAAACATTGGGCCATGGCATTGAGATACTCCTCCACCCATTCCGTGGTCGTCTCATCGTGCATCCAGCAGCGCGGGGCGAGAAACAGCTGCGACCAGGAACACCCCAAGCTGTTGAGAAAACGATCCGTTAAACCAACAAGACGCCTCGATTCCCAATACCCCAAGGGATTGCCAGCTGAAGCACCCAGAACATCGCAAGGCGCCTGCAAACCAGCGGCCTGCAACATTCCAGAGAGCGCCGAGGTTCCGCTGCGATGCATTCCCAGCACCATCGTCATCCGTGCTGGGAGATCACCTGCCAGCTGATGGATGCGTCCAAGCTGAAAGAAACGCAACGATCGGCAAAGTTTGGCAGGCCCAACCAGCCGTAGAACAACTCGCGGACTCTTCATCTCCCGAGTGTCATCGTCCAAAAGAGACGACAGCGATGCACAAAATGCCGTGCTCGATGCCTTGGCCTGAGCTGTATCTCCCATGGACAACGACGCAAGGACTTGAAGAAGTTGCCCACGGCAGGTGCTGATTAGCACTTGCTGGGATGGAGCGAAGCCTCCTATTCCCACTGGGCTCGTTTGCGTCGCGTCGGCCAACACCCGGCCCGGAGACAAGTACGCCAGTAGATCAAGAATAGACGGAATATCTCGGTTGATCGCTGACGAAAGTTGTTTCTGATTCAAGGCATCGATCCGGTCCCAACGGCCATCGATGTAATCGTTGATTAAATCCGCCGCGATCACCGAAGCAGAGCTCGTCATTCGCCAACACTTTCAGACAAAGACGCCTGCAGAGTCTGTTGAAGCTCACTGATCCGAGCCGTTGAGGCCGCCAACAACTGCTCCAACTCCTTCACACGAACACGTAGCTTTTCATACTCAGAAGCTGGGAATGACTGTGCCCGCTGCACAACAACCTGCTCCGAAAGATCAACCGTCTGGTGCATGCCCGATCGACAATAATGCTCGATCAAGGAGCGATCATCAAGATCCACCAGATCAGGCCACTGCTGCCGATACATCGCGTAGGGGAACACTTTGGTTAGAGCCTCGAGGACATGGGTCATCAACACACCTTCAGCAAGCTCAACCCCTTCGCTTCGACCGACAAGGCAGTAGTGACGGATCAGCTCAAGATCCGTCTTTTGAGCCAGGTCCGGCCGCAAAGCGCGATAAAAGCTACAGGGGAATAAACTTGATAGCGCTTGAATCACAACATCGTCGTCAGCGATCTGGTCAATCTGCCGAGGCATGGTTTGTCGGATAATCCGCATGGATTCAGCCGAAGAGATCAAATCAAATTGGTCCAACCAGTGTTGCAGCAGATCCATGTCCGACCATTCACTGAGATCTGGCCTCAGTTGTCGATAAGCCGACGCATCAAAAAGCAAGCGCAAGGCATTCACGAGAGCTGGTTGATGCAACTCAGTCAGCGTTATGGTTTGTCTTATCCAGGCGTTGTCATCAAATTCCGACAACACCAGTCCCGATTGTGACAAAGCACTTTCAAGAGCAATCTGTTGTTCTGGGGGCAATGCTGGGTAGCGCAACAGAATCGAATCAACACGCTGAAGATATGAACCAGAGCTTTCGAGAAGTTCAATGGGATTCCCCTGGCGCAACCATAACTTGATCTTCAGGGTCTGATCCCCAAGCAATCCTGATTGATCCAGGAACGATGCAAGTGGTCGTGGCCGCAACAAGCATTGATCGATCTCGCTGAGGTTCGGTACCAGGTCAATCCACTCAGACAACGGCCACGGCCCGTTGAAACGAGAATCAGTGAAACGATGCCAGGTCAAACCGTCGGTGTTTTCAGTCGCGACAACCCCCTGAATCAGCTCAACGGCAAAATGGTGTCGCTGAAGCGGATGCTGAAGACGAAATTGATCAAGTCGCTGCTGATCAGCATCGATGATCAGACATGGACCATCCGGGAACCTTCGCAGGAGTTGAGGAGATCCCACGAACACATTGAGGCTGATCCCAGGGTTCATGCGTCGATGACTCCTGCTCACCATAAACTGACCAATCGTGACGGAAGTCCGTGAAGCACTGGTGTTCCGCCTTAGAAGTCGCGCCAGGACTGCAAGACAAGCTCACAGCAGCTGGGCTCAAGGCTGCATCACTGGCAGACTCCGAGGAGCTAGATCCGAGCGATATTCTGTTGATCTACAGCCCTCCGGATCAGCTGCTTGAGCAGTGGCGAACACACGAAGACACACCGGTCCAAAGCTCGGATCTCCGACACATCTTTCAACAGCTATCTCAGTTCCGCGCGCAAGGTGTCCGTTGCGCTGCAAGTTGGAGGTTGAGCTTGTTGGACACAACATCGCTAGTGAGATTGACCCAAAACGAGCAGCCCTGTCTCGAGCTCACAACCCCCTATCCAGAGGTAAGTCCCATCGCCGGCATGGTCGCTCTGCAGCTACTCAAAGAGTCCCCTGAGCTTCTTGACCACTACCTCAATCTTGAACTGCATGCGGAGCTCTTTGGTCTGATGCCTGATAGCGATTACATCCAACGATTGCAATCAAAAACATTGGCTGACCTGCTTCTGAACGACTGGTGGCAGGTGAACGCTGAACGCGAGTGCAGCCGTGAACAAGCCGATTCCAATCTTTTTCGCATGCAGCAGATTCAGGAGGAATTTGATCGGATTCTGCAAGAGCAAGCTGATGTCCGATCCTTGCTGCATGACCAGAACATCCTCAGTCGAGATCTCCTGACTCACATTGCTAAACAACAACTTGAGTCATGAGCGCCAACCGGAAATGGCGGCATCAATTCCAACGTTGGCTGGATGGGGAGGGATCCGAAGCCACCATTGCTCGACTACTGAAGCGTCAGCAAAAACTAGAGATTGATCCCACGCTGATTCGGAAAAGCTTATCGGCACTGCATGACCATTTGGATGAACATTTATTGGATGTTCGACTCCTGCCACTCAGCCTCCTCCTGGGACCGACGACCTGGGATCCCGCAACAAGCGGCATTCATTCGCTCGCTTGCTTACACCATCACAGGCAACTTCGAAACCTCAACACACTGCTGAGCAGTGGCACCCTGAACAACGTCCTCAATGGTGAATGCTCGCTGTATGGAGACCTTCCACCAATTCCCATCAGAGCTTATTTCAAAAGTCTGCATCGAGAACAGAGGCAATTGTGTCGATCCAACAACCTTTCAGCCCTGGAACATTTAGCTGCGGAAGGCTGGCGCAGGTTTCAACGCGCGCAACCTGTCGCCACCGGATTCGATCGCTACTGGGCCATCGGGTTGCCACAATATGTTCACAAGCCAACTCAATCCAGAGACATCCTTCTTGTCCTGGATGGAACAGTGAACCGCGCCCAGCAACTGGCACTTCAAGGCGGTTGGGACCAGGTCATTCATTGCCAGTTGTCGGACCTCAGCACGCTCTGGTCCGACCTGAGCGATTCTAGGGCAGATCGGATGAGCATCTGCCATACCACCGATGAGTTGGCGGCGGGAGCTCGCCATGCCATTAGCGCCAGCTTGCGGAACGCCTCAGCAGAGACATTGCTGACCAGCGACGACATCATCTGTCATCGCACCAACAGCGATGGCAGCGGATATGAACATCGTCAGTACCGCAGTGCTCTTTCCATTTGGAGACTCTTTACCCGAGGCAGTATCGGCGGATTGATCTCCGTGCCATGTTCATTAATGAACGCAGATGCGCTGAGTAACAGCTACAGCTGCCTTGAGGCATTGCGTCTGGACCTTCTCCTGGGAGCCATGGCAACCGCACGCGACGTGCGGCACTGTCACCAACCTCTATTGAAGGCATACAGCAACACGAATCCATCTCTACCGGAAATGGGCTGGCCGATCGAATGCTCCCCCTTCGATGAAGAACAACTGAATCAGATCAACACCATTCGAGAACGCCATGGACAGCTTCAACTGGTCCATGGTGCAGCTGTCCGCAAAAACCCCGAATTAGCCGGGACCCATGACCTGACTCGGAAGCCAGACTTTGACACCTTTGTATCGATCCTGATTCCCTTCCGTGATCGAGTGGAATTGACCCGCAAATGTGTGGAATCAATTCAAACCAATGCCAGCACTTCCATTCCATACGAAATCATTTTAATCGATAACGGCAGTGTTGAGGAAGACACCCATACCTGGGTGAAACAAACAACTGCTTCCAACACAAATATCCATTGTCAGCGAGTTGATGCACCATTCAACTTCTCAACATTGAACAATGGTGCGCGGCAACTCTGTCGCGGTAATTACCTGCTGTTCCTTAACAATGACATCGAGCTGTGTTCTTCTGAGGTACTGCAAGATCTGCTCAACCCCTTTGCCCATCCCAGCACCGCTGCCGTTGGTACAAGGCTGAAATATCCCAACGGCAGTCTTCAGCATCAAGGCGTCGTGCTGATTAAAGGAGAACGCCGCTGCGTGCTTGAGCCCGGTAAGCATCTGAGCGACGCGAATATCATTAATAGCCTTTTGCCGTTGAGAACCCAGGAAGAGTTTTCCGCAGCCACCGGGGCCTGTTTGATGGTGAAAGCCGATCGCTTTGACAACATCGGTGGGTTTGATGATGAACTGGCCGTCGTCTTCAACGATGTCGATCTCTGTCTACGACTAAGGGAAGCCGGTGGTCGGATCGTGGTGAGTCCGCATCCCGACATCATTCATCACGAATCGATCAGTCGCGGGAAAGATCTCTATGGAGAGGCCTGGGCAAGACATCAACGCGAGTCCGGACGGCTACGCCACAAGCATCGGTTGCTTTTCAAGGAGGGGGATCCACTGACCAGCCCGCTACTGCACCACCATTCGACCCGCTACGAGCCTGCCACGCCAGCTGAGCCACCCACCGGACCTGCACGGGAGCAGATTCTGTACATCTGGAATCGACCAAAGCACGGCAAAGATGAGCGCACGCCTCTTATTTTTGCGCAGTTCGAAGAAAATCCAGAGACACCCATTCGGGCAGACATACTGACTCTGTTAAAGCAGTATCGCCAACACTTCCACGTGCAGGTTGTAGCGGCAACTCCTGCTCTTTTACAACGTCCACGTGATATGAGAACACTCAAAATGGTCTGCGATGGACTCATCGTGCGGTGCAACGAGGGATATGACTACGGCAGCTGGATGACTGGCATCCGTTACTGTCGCCAGCTGATTGAACAGCGACAACAGGTTGTCCTTTGCAACGACAGTTTCTGGGGTCCAGTGCGACCCCTAAAGGGTCTGATCAATCGCCTCCATCAATGCACGGCTGACGTTATTGGGCTAACCGACAACCTGATGTATGAGCCACACCTTCAATCGCCATTCTTGATGTTCAACAAAAGAGCATTATCGTGTCCAGAATTCTGGACTTTCTGGGAAAATATACAATGCTGGCCCACCAAGCGCAGCATCGTTAAAAATTACGAGGTGGGGCTGCCAGTTCTGCTTGAAAAAGAAGGAATGGAGCTCAAGAGCATTTACAGCAAAAACGCCAACGGCAATACTTATCATACGGAATGGAAATCATTAATTGAAAACCAAAACTTTCCGTTCATCAAAAGAAGCCTTCTCAGAGACAACCCCCACAAGATTGACATCAGCGACTGGAGATCAGTGGTTCGCAAGGAAAACGAGCCACTAGCCAGGCAGATTGAGGATCAGCTCGAGGAAATGCAACAGACTTAAGAGCCCGAAAGAAAAGCGGCGAGCTTTTTATTGAGCTCGAAGTCAACACACTCTTGTTCAAAATTTTCCATCAAACCTGCACGCAGACCTTTCTTACGCATCCGAAAAGCAATGACCTTTCTCAGCAATTCAAGGTAATCCACGAAGCCTGGATCAACACTCCAAGCATCTAAAATTGCTTTTTCATAATCAGATCGCGTTCGATTAGAAGACCGTTTAATTCCCTTTAGGACAATCAATTTATTGGAACGACCCAAGACAAGCGTGGAGATTTTTAAATAACGTGCAATCAATTGATGTTCAAGATTCAGCCGCTCTGCTTTATCCCCTAAGGCAACAACAATCTTATAATTGCCTTGCGAATGCCAATACTTCATTTCCAGCCCCCATCGCTCTGCTACATCGATATTCTTTTTACGAGTAAAAACCTCAGGCTTGAGCATTTCACTCGATAATATTTTCCGAAGAGATTTTTCAGCCTGATGCTTCACATAGGGGCGAAGCAACAACAAGAAATTTAAGAAAGAACGAGTCTTTCTCTTGGCAAGCGGTCCGATAGCACCTTGCTGATCAAAACGAGCCAATTGATGAAGCATCCGTGAATCTGCTTTCTCTCGGGCAGCCTTCAGCAGCAAAGAGCAAAGATTCCATTCACCAGCAGCAAAACAGACCTCTAGTTCTCGCTGAAGGTCTCCAACATTCACCTCACCTTCAGCAGAAGAAAGGAACAACGGATTCCAACCATATTTTTGGCATAAAGTACAAAGAGTCTTTTGTTTAAGACCTTTAATTTTAACTCCTACAACCATGGATTATTAATCCCGTCGCAATGCGGTCAGCATGAAGCCAAAGACGCCCCAAACCACAACCAAAACACCGATACATGATAAAAACGCCTTCCAACGCCAGGAATGATCGGGCCCTTGGGGCATCTGAGGTTTACTCAGCATCACAATGAACTTCAACTGGCGCTGACTTTCCATCCGGCTGTTGTCCGCCGCTCGCATGGCCGAAGCCAGTGACTCACGTGCAAAAGTGACATCTCCTTCAAGCCTCACTGACTGACTGGCAAGCCTGTTGAGGTCGCGACCTCCAGCACCCACGGCCTTCTGCCGCTCTTCCTTGATCTGTCGCTCGAGCTCCCCAACCTGATCAGCGACGTAAGAAACTTCTGGAGCTTCAGGATCCCGATACTGACGACGGAGGCTGGCCTCTTCGACCTTCAGGTCAACCAATCGGGATTCCAACCCTGTAATGAAGCTTGCTGCAGCGCTCTGCTCTGCAAGGGGATTGAGTTGACCGTAGCGATCCTGAAAAGCCTCCAATGCGTTGCTGGCTTCCGTTAAACGATTCTGCGCATAGGTGACTTGCGTCTCCGCAAACGCTTGTTGATCAGCACTGATCGACTGATTCACATCATTCACAAAGCGCTGTGCCTGCTCCAGAAGTTTTGTATTGAGCGAATAAGCATCGTCAGCAGTGAAAGCACTTGTAGAGAGAACAATCGAACCGGAAAGCTCTTGCGGAATCACATCCAATTGGTTACGGAAAAATGCCAACTGCTGCTGAGCATCAGCGTTAGCAGACAAACCGCTCCAAAGATCAGGAGACGCAGAGGCGTAGCTATTTAGATAAGCCTCTCTGTCGGGGAAAACAGCATTTCTAACGTCATTTGACTCGAGATACACCTGCAAATAACGACCATCTTCAAGAGAAGACAGAACACTGGAACTCTGGAGAGTACCAAGAACCATTGCGGCCGAATTCCCAGGCGGCATGGGCTGCTTGATCACAAACTCAGAGCTCGCCTGATAGCGGTCACGACCAATCGCGAAGCAATAAAAGCCTGAAATAGCGAGGAAGGTGGCAGCCAGCACACGACCGCTGAACAGCCGGGGAAGCGGAGCCTGATCGTCCGTCCGAATCCTGGGAATGGCAACTGTAGAGAGCTCACTTCCCATAGTCCCCAGCCATCGCGCACCCGATTGGATCTTCTGCCGAGTCGTTTGGAGCTTGGTGGTGCCTGAGCCCTGGAGTGGCCGTTCAGTCATCGGAGAGCAGCAGGGCTTCATTTGAGAAGTAGAAGACTAAACCAAAACCAACACTTACAAACGCACAAATAGCGAGATATTGAAGACTGATCCCTGGCAATGGATACGCCGTATTAATGGAGTGACGCAATAACTCGACGGAATGAAGCAGAGGATTCCAGGTCACAAATGGTCGTGCAGGACCAGGAAGTGAATATGTGGCATAAAAGATTCCAGACGTCCAAAGCAGAATTCTATTGATACCAAATTTAGTCAAGGCTTTAACAATTGGTATGCGATGACCGACCACCAAGGCACTCATTCCAACACCAAGACCAAGACAAATCGTTAAAAGAAAATCAACGACCATCAATGCAGGATCATCAATCTGGAACGTCCAGCTCCAGGCCGAAACTGCCAGAAAAACAAGAACCAGAACGGATGCATGAATTCTCGCTTCGATTAATGTAGAGGCCAGGAGAGTATCCAACGGCCGAATTCGTCTATAAAAAAAGAATTTTTGCTTCTTGGAAACACCAGTAAGGGCCTTGATACCAACCTTGCGAAACAAATACAGCAGTGCAACGCCGCACGCCAACCAGATCACCGGGTTAAGCAGATCGGTTGTTTTCAAGCGAACCAGAATCTTGAGCGCCAACAGCGTGAGCATCAAAGCCAGGGGTTCAAATACCACTCCCCACACGCCAAAAGCGCCCTTTTCAGCACGCAGGGCAAACTCCATATCTGCCAGGGCCAAGACAATCCTGATTTGCAACATCATGCGATCGCCAAAGGCGCGCACGCTCTTGAAAACTTTGGAGGAGGTGATACGGCTCATCTAACAACTCTGATCAGATCGATCCTTTCGTTGGTTTGATTTTCATCGGGACCTTACTCGCATTCCGAAGATGTCCTTCCTGACGACGCTTCCGTCTCCAACCAGCGATTCAATGAGCGTTTCAACCCCCCCTGGCAGCGCCGTTCCAGCCGGGCGAACACCAATGTCAAAGCCTGATCGGCTAGCCGACGGCGAAGAGGCACAGGCACCAGAGCAATGGGATGGTCACCATCCATCAGCAGAGAGGCCGACACCCTCGCCTTCAGTCCTTCGGAAGATGGCTGAAGCACCGCTTCACAACTGAAACAGATGGCCCGCTCGACAGCTCCGAGCCCTTGAATCCGGATGTGCTGAAACACAATCAGCAACTCCTGCTCTGACCAGACCGTGGTGAAGACAACCTCTGGCTTGATCTCGAAGCCCAGCAACTGAAAGGGTCTGGACCGATAAAGGAATGCGCCATCGCTCCTGCATTCCATCCTCTGCCGATTCAGCAAGGCCGCCATGGGCCGTTTCGGCTCGCTGAGATATCGCGCGATGGAGCACTGATCTGGCTCGACACAAAACACTGAACAGTGGTGCCTCCCTTGAGCAAGGGGAATGAAGGGCATCCCTACGATCAAAGGCTTGGGACGGCATTCTGCGATGGGCGGCGAGCTGCGTCAGGAACACGACAGCATGGGTCGCGTGGAGGTGCCGGCAGAGGCCCTCTGGGGCGCCCAGACCCAGCGCTCCTGCAACAATTTCGCCATCGGCAGCCAGCGGATTCCGGCCGAATTGATTCATGCCCTCGCCCTCATCAAAGGGTGCTGCGCGGCGGTCAACGGACGCCATGACCTGCTGACATCACAACAGGTTCAGGCCATTGAACGTGCGGCAGCAGCCATCGCCGATGGATCGCACGACCACCAGTTTCCTCTCAGCATCTGGCAGACCGGGAGCGGCACCCAGACGAACATGAATGTGAACGAGGTGATCAGCAACCTTGCTGCCAGGGAAGCCGGTTGCCCCCTAGGCAGCCATGACCCTGTTCATCCCAACGACCATGTCAACCGATCGCAGTCGACTAACGATGCCTTTCCCGCCGCCATCCACATAGCGGCAGTGCTTCAGCTGCAGGACACTCTTCTACCGGAGCTCGACCGATTGATCACAAGCCTTGATCAAAAGGCCAGCCGCTGGATGGATATCGTCAAAATCGGTCGCACCCATCTGCAGGACGCGGTGCCGCTACGCCTTGGGGACGAGGTGAGTGCTTGGCGGGATCAGATCCAGCAGGGCCGGGTATGGCTGAACCAGGCTCGAGAGGAGATGCTGGCGTTGCCCCTTGGCGGAACAGCCGTAGGCAGCGGTTTGAACACGCCTCCAGGATTCTCAAACGATGTGGCGTGTCTTCTGGCGGAACGCACAGCAACTCCGTTTCATCCTGCACCCAATCTGTTCGCTGTGATGGCCGGTCACGATGCACTGGTTCAAGCCATGGCTCAGCTGCGCCGTTTGGCCGTGAGCCTGCTGAAGATCGCCAACGACATCCGACTGCTGGCCTGCGGACCGCGAGCAGGGATTGGAGAACTACTTCTACCGGCCAACGAACCCGGTAGTTCGATCATGCCGGGCAAGGTCAATCCAACCCAGTGTGAGGCCCTCGCCATGGTCTGCACCCAGGTGATTGGACTCGATGCAGCTGTGGCCGCGGCAGGGGCCGGCGGCCAGCTTCAGATGAATGTGTACAAGCCACTGATCGGAGCCAACATGCTTCAAGGCATCAATTTGCTGAACGATTCCTGCCGCTGCTTCCGCCTGAACCTGGTGGACGGAATGGAGCCGGATCGAGACAAGATCGCAGCCTTTGTCGACCGCTCCCTGATGTTGGTGACAGCGCTCACTCCCGAGATCGGCTACGAGTTATCCAGCGCAATCGCACAACACGCCCATCAGGAGGGACTCAGCTTGAGGGAAGCCGCCATCCAACTTGGGCACATCACTGCCGAACGCTTTGACGCCCTTATTGATCCAGCTGTCATGGCGCGACCCCGCAACTGAAGTCAGGCAGCCCGTTCCGTGGCGGGGTTGGAAGCCTCTGGTTGGTTGTGCAGATCCTCTGCTTCGGCAACCGGAAAACGATTGATGGCGCACAGAGCCTGGCGAGCATGACTGCGCAGCTGCTCACTGACGGCTTCGCAGTAGTTCACCTGTGCCAACAGATCGACGGTGCGACGCATGATCCGCACCACATCACCTTCATCCAGTGAAGTATTGGCGATCAGATCGTTCCAATCAGTGCCACGGGCCCATGCCTCCACCAGACCCATCAGCTCCGGTTCCCACCAGGCCGGCACCACCACACCATGACGCTCCTGGGCTCGGAGCAGTTCACGGCGCAGACCGGAGAGATCCTGGAGCGACTCTTCAGCAGAGGGCGGCGGCGGAAAACCACTCCACAGATCAGGGCGGTTGACTTCCGTGCTGATGGCCTCGAACACCGCCGCCAACTCTGGGGGGGAGAGTTCGTCGAGGTGGCCACTCATCAGGGCCAGACCAAGCCAAAGTTCGTTGTCCCCGCGGAGGGCGGCCACCGTTCGACCGATCTCCGTCGGATCGAGGTCATCCAGACAGCCAAATTGCTGAAGGATTTCCATCAGAGACAGAAACGTCTCCCAATGGCGGTTGGAACGGTGATGAAGCAGTCTTTGACGCTCTTCGATCTCATGTTCCAGCTCCTCCATCCGACGGCGATGCTTCTTGAGCTGCTTGCGATCACCCCAGCGATGGGCGGGATGCTGTTGCTGTTGATCTTCGAGATCACGCACCGAGTGAGCCTGAGCAAGCACCTCTCCGGCCAGGTCGTACTGAGGCGTGGTCATGTCGTGACGACGGGCCATATGAGCCACCGCAAGAGCAAGACCGCCACTGGCCTGATCCCCATGACGCAGCTCACCTGCCCTACTCAGGTCCGGTGCTGTCACGCCACTGACCTGCAGGCAGCTTAGTTCAGCATGAATGCTCACCACCGACTGACAGGGCAGGAGCACCCAGAGGTTGTCGTCCGTGAGGCAAAGCAACAAGGGGAACTGACCGGGGCCATCCACCTTGTCGACAATCACCGCCGGCGTGATCCGACCTCGCAGCTGGGGTGATTTCAGGCTGACCAATGTTCCTGTACTCGCGAACTGGAGGGCCATGGTCAGCTCATTGGCCAGAGTCTCCTCGGCCTGTTGCTGAAGAATCCTCAGCAGCCGGCGCTCTTCGCGCAACCGTCCACGAAGCTTCTCGTACTCCTCAAAATCCTCCCAGGGAATGTCACCGGCAACCCCTTCCAGCTGCCCCTTGGGTGCGCGCCAAACCTTGCAGTTGGGATGCAGC